>MFJU01000036.1 GCA_001779315.1 Candidatus Gottesmanbacteria bacterium RIFCSPLOWO2_01_FULL_42_22
CATTTACCACAATCCATAAAAATAATTATTTTGAAAAAATATCCTATGTACTTGGAGGAAATTAATAGCTATTCCTAACAGGCCTGATTGCTTCAAAAACCGGGGTTAAGGTGACGGAAATTGACGGGGGGAGGTGGAATGTATTTTCAAAGAGTATACTGGCGGCGAATCCTGTGCTTCATGAGAAGAAACTGAGGGAGATTAAAAGCTAAATTGTCAGAACTTCTTCGAGAAGAGACGCCGGGACTGTTCTTATCTTTATACCTTCCAGGTTATTTTCTGCAAGTACATTTTTACTGACTATGAAAGCACGATTAAGCTTTAATTTTTGAGACAGCTTGATTATATTGGTATAATCGTGTTTTTCCAAATTGTTTTGATATTTTACTTCCAGGGGCAACAGAATATTTTCAGAGGTTAATAAGAAATCCACTTCAAAATTTCCCTTTCTAAAAAAAGAAACGTGTCCTTTTTCATGCAAATAATTGAAAACGTAGTTTTCCACCTTTAAGCCGATGTCATCAGAAGATAGATTGGTTGAAACAAGATATATTTTTTTGGCAGTACGGGCGCTTTTAACCGCTTTTTTCATTTTGTTCAGGCAAAATTTAATCAGATAACTTTTATTGAGATAATCAAAGTATTTGATCGTAGTTTTCAGATCAATTCCCAAATCATTCGTGATATTTTTATATTCCATTACCTGACCCGAATGAGCTTTGGTGAATTCATAAATCAGTTTAAGAATATCAATCCTTTCAATTTTGTAGAGTTTGGGCAAGTCCTGCTCAATTATTTTTTCTTCAATTGAAGACAAATAGACACCGGCCTGTTCCGGAGTATAGTTGTCTTTTACCAGTTCAGGGAATTGACCAAACCTCAAATAATCTTCGAAGTATCCGGTTAACACCTGCGTTTGCATTTTAAATATCTTTGTCATATCCATATTTATGAACAAGTTTTTGATTGTCAGGTATTCAGAAAAATGAAGCGGATGAATGGTAATTTCTACAATTCTTCCAGCTAGTGATTCCAGGGATTTTTTTTTGATAAACAGGGATGAGGAACCGCTTATTATGAACTTGATATTTGGAGTTTGGTCATAATACGACTTGAGGACATCTTGCCAAAAAGGAATATACTGTATTTCATCCAAAAAAATATACACCTTTTTATCCAACATATGGACACTTTTTTTCAGAAAAAAGCTTAAATACCAATCGATAATATCCCGTAGAACTTCAGGATGATATTTTACCTGTGATTTTTCAAAAGAAAAATAAAAAATATTTTCAGTTTCGTTTTTTTCCTCAAGAAAGTATTGGATCTGTCTTAAAATAGTTGATTTACCGCTTCTTCTTACACCCGTAAAAGTTATGATCAATTTTTTATCGAGCCAAGATAATGCCTTTTTGAAATAAGGACGATGGAACCAAGATTGTTCAGGCTTATGATACGTTCTCTCTAGCCATTGAGGATTTTGTTGGTATATTTGTGTATCTAAATTCATATTTTAAAGGTATTATAATACCGATAAAATATAATGTCAAATTTACCAGTTCTTCAGTCAGATTCCATTATGATGCTCTTTAGTCCACTTCAGCAAATTAAAGACATAATTAATTTTTATCAAGAACTATATCCTAATTCCATTGTCTTCTTTTAAAACCAATATCAGAAAAGCTGTCTCTGAAAACAGAAAGCTCTACTTTTATGACTTAGGAGTGAGAAATGCTCTGGTAAAAGATTTTCGGGAGACAAGGCTACGACCGGATCAGGGTGGTTTAAGGGAAGGGTAGTAATAAAGATATTTTTCCTCTGCACCATGCATTTACCACAATCCATAAAAATAATTATTTTGAAAAAATATCCTATGTACTTGGAGGAAATTAATAGCAAAAAATTCTTTTTGATGGAATATGTATTTAATCGGTTATGATATCGGCAATTCTTTAATTAATACGAGTAAATTATTCTTTTGTCTGCCTTATTTCATTTTTAAAGTTATTTAGCATTATATATGATGGTTTTGGCGATAAGTCCCTTCTTAAAAGTCCTCCAAAGGGTATAAACCTACTGCCTATATCATGATGAACACCTTTATCCGTAAAAGTCCACCAAGTGAATGCCTTTGCTTTTGGTTTTGATGAAAAAGTAATAAGTAAATTCTTTAAATATTCTGACTGGATTTTTTCAGACCATGGTTTATGCCATTTACCGGCAACTTCCGGATGATCAGCTGAAAAAAAACACTCCGGATCGACATCGTGTCTTGATGGAATCTCGCATTCCGTGAGATGCAAGTCTTTTCCCAACGAAACATATTCATCAAGTTGTCTGCCAATATCCAAAAATTCTCTACAGGCAAATTCTTTTCTCATTCCTGTATAAAACTGAAGACCGACCGCCTCAAATTCTATCCCTCTTTTTTTGGCTAATCGTAAAAAGTAGACAGGAGGAACACTTGGTATATCATGAATATAGCTTTTTGAACCAAATATATCAGAAATATTGATAATTCGATAAGCTTCGGGTTGAATTCTCTTCACTTCTTTACTGATAATGGAAAGCAATTCAAGTAATTGATTAATTGATAAGTTAAGCGCATTCGCATCAATGGTGGGAAATTCATTGGTAATATCCCAGATATGAATTCTGTTTTTATATCTCAATACAGTTTCTCGAACGTGTTGTTGTATGAAATGTTTGAGTTCCTCATAAGAAAGCAGCTTCATCCATTCTGGCAGAGCTGCCTGGTGAAACCATACGAGAGGGTGACCTTTTATGGGAATATTTTCGGAGGACAACCAGTCTACAATTTTATCGGTAAATTTCCAATCTGTTTTGTTTCTTTGGGGTCTTGTAAGGAAAAAGTAAAATGGTGCAGTAGCATAATCATAGAATGACACAAATCTTTTTTTATATGCATCACCATGTTCAATAAGACCAAAAGCTTGGCCTCCAAATTTAAAACTTTTCATTCTGCCGTTTATTATTTTCAATCTCAGTAGATACCTTGCACTCTTTAAACTTAGTATCTCCCCTAGATTCATTAATTGTGAATAATTTCTCTTTTTTTGAGCATTATAAAAATCTTTTAACCATGTATTAGAAACAGGTATAGATTCTTTTTTTAATCTGGATATTAATCCACTTATCTCTTTGATTCTCCCGTTTATAAGAACGTCATTTAGATGATAAGTGTTTTTTTTAAGAGACAGAAGTTCAGTTCTAACCATTACTTTTCCGAAACCTTCAATTTCATAAAGCAAATTCAAGAAAAATTTATTTTCTAGGGAATTTATAACGATATATTCATCTTCAAAAAAAATTTCACCATCGCACGGCACACCTTTTTGATCACATAGGTAATACCAGGAAGAAGAAAAATCCAGTATTTTTTCTTTCTTCTTAGTTGCGAATAATTTAACCATTATTGTGCTAAGTTGATGCTAACAGGTTCGGCGGGAACGGGACCAACTATATTTGGATGGAAATTTGGCATAATTGATGAAATATATTCTTTAATATCATGAGATGTGCCACCGTTCCGGATTATTAATAAGATATCAAATAATTGTTCTGCCTGCAAAATCGGTATGCTTTTAATTGCTTCTGCCATCATTTGTTTTTGAGATAAGGTTTGAAGAATGTCATGAGTTAATTCTTGAACAGCCTGTTCTTTGGATAAAGTTGATATATCAAAAACAGCATCGTTTGGATCAATTCCTTTCTCCGCATATGCTGAAGCAACCATCATTAGATTCAATGCTCTTTCTGGGGCTGTTTCCATCATAACTGCCAGACGATCTACAAGTTTTTGTCGATCCGTGTCAGTGGTTGCTTCAGATAGAAGCCTACTTAATTTTGCGGAATTATCTGCAGTAATAATATCAGGTGCAAGGCAAAGCATGGGTGTTCCCGTTGAGACAGCATCATACATATTCCCCATACTGGAAGTGGTTATTGTCATATCGCCAATTCGATGCAAATTTTCAGCGTCCCGTCTCATACCGAAAATTACAATATTAGGAGGTAATTCAGCCTCATCAAGACCAGTCAGTGCTTTAATTTTTTTAAGATATTCCTCCCTTTGTCTGAAACCTGTAAAAAGAAAAAGCTTGTTTTGCATTACGTCTTGTTGTGCAGTTTCCAAAACAGTAGTGATGAGTTCATCAACGTATAAATTATCACTTGTACCAAATTGAAACAGAATAACCGGAAATTCCATATCGTTTGCAAGCCGATCATATAGTTTCTGAGGAATATTTGGGGGATTGACAGTGGGGTCTGTTATTTTATTAATCAATTTTTTTCTTCTACCTGCCCGGGTAGAATAACTTTCGTCAGAAGGTTCTGTTACCTTATTATATTTACTGGGAAATGCAAGAGGAATTGGTACAATTTCAGCCTTCCCCATAGAAGTAGGAACAATGGCGTTTGCCCCGCTGGTTGAATAGAGAGCCAGTGATTGATTAGATGGATGTAGTTTTGCAGCAGCCTGGGTTTTCCAAAACATGAAACTTAAAAAATCGGGTACTTGCCGATCTATGCCTAAACTATGAAAAAGATTTCTACCATCCGCAGAAGCAGCCATTGCCCGTGCCATAATTTTGTGTAATTCCGATCCATTGCCAACACTTGGGAATCGATTTGAATTCTCAAAATGACTATACGTTTTAGTAATTACCTTTATAGGGATACCTAACATAGCAGCTAAGGCATTGTAATACCAGACGTCTTGTTTTGTATCAGAATAAAGGACTATTCCTGACTGAGCATTTTGCAGCACATCTCTGGTAAGATGCGCATTTAAGGCAAGAAAGGCTAGCATAGTTTTGGTAGACATCGGTTCAGTTGGTTCTAATGGCAGACTCCCATCACCATACCCCGGCTCGTCACAGTAACGAAAACCCTTTACTAGATTTGGATCCATCTCATATTTAGTTTTAAAATGTTCGACCTGTGTCATCGCTGATTTGGTAGGAGGTAAATAAGCTCTTACCTGCCTGACATCCCAACCATTATTTTTCCAAGCTTCATACAGGAGTGAAAGAATTACTTTCGTATGCCCGAGACGTTGACCTACAAGCGCGAGGAAGGGTTTTTCGTTGTTGCTAGATTGATCAACAAGATTACCAATAGCATAGGGGACCCCAACTGGAGTAAACCCAATTTCTTCATTTATGAATCCATCGTTTGACAGAGCAAATAATTGAAAATCTATAGGTAACTGTTGGACATTCAGCTTAGAAACGGCTCTTTTTGCATCTATTTGAGTTGGAATAGTTAAACCAACACCATCATGGTCAAAGTGAATTACCCACTGGGCATCTTTTTGATCCCGGGGAGAAAACTGAGAATCAGCGTTTGTCCCTTCGCCAAACATATAATCAGGCTTTAAATCAGGGTGTGTTACAAATATAGCTACATTCCCTTCTGCAACTTTTGTTTCAGCATCCGGATTTAAGCCTAAAAGTGGAATATCGGGATATAGTCTTTGATTGGCATCGGTAATTGTCAAGGATTGCGGAATAAAAGCTTCCGTTTCTGGTTCATAGCCATATTTAATTTCTACTCTGTTTTTGCCAATTACTACTCCTTCAATAAGATTACCATTTAGGTCATGTCTAAACTCAACATGTAACGGAACCTGAGGATTTTTAGGAGTAACTTCGAGTTTCCAACCATCCGCATCCATACCCATATTCAGGTCGTACGGTAGATCTAATGGCTGGCTTTCCGGCATCACTTTAAATTCCGGTCGCCTGACAGTCGATAAAAGTAGAGTTTCCTGAGCTGCCATAAACTTATAATCTCAACTATATATTGCTTTTGTTGTGTATAAATCAACCAGGGTCAAACACAACAGTTATCATACTTTATCATACAATATATAGTTTTTTTTTGCAAGAAGCCCTACATTATGTCAAGGCGTAAAATATGTAATAGAATTGAGTTTAAGGAGAAAAGATTAAACTAAGATCTTATTTTAGGATTTTTCATATTATTTTAATACCCTATAGTAAACAAGTTACAAATAATAATAAGTTTATAATATACTATGAAAATTATGGGAATTGAAAAGCAAACCAGTATGGATGACTTTTATCCGCTTGTCAATCTGTCTGATTTACCTAAATTAGCCTTTAGCTTTAAACACGAACTGATAGCCTCACTGTCAAATCAGAAATCATCCTTGCCATGTATCCTGAATCCTATTCATAAACTTGTACCTGAAGCAGGTGTCGGTATAACAATCGCCGTCGGCGGAACCAACGGTTATGTTTCAACTTTCAGAGTAAGCAAGAATGGAGTTGTAAAATTTCTAAACCGTAGTCTATTTTCCTTACCAGCCATAATGACTAAAAAAGAACTTTTTCATTTGATCACCAAAAATATTCTATCTTTAACGGAAATTAATAATAAACCATATCCAATCGGCATCGGCTTTGCCTATCCGCTTAAACCATTACTTTTCAACGGTTTTATTGATGGTGAATTGATGTATATGACTAAAGGTAGGAATATTACGGATTTGATCTGTCAAAGAGTCGGCCAGGAATTCCATCGTTTTCTGATTGACGAATATGGTATTGATACGACTGTGGCGGTAGCCAATGATGCCATCTGCTTATTATTAGGAGGGAATGGAACTGAGTTGGCCGGAGTAGTGGGCACAGGTCTTAATTTTGCCTATTGGGAGAAACGGTCGAATATTGCCCCTTTGAAATTGGGGGACCTGCCTGGGTTCGGACAAAACGAGGTAGCTGTCAATATTGAGGCTAAAAACTTCAACAAAATCCCGAGGACGAAACTACGGGAAATTATCGATAAAAAAAGTGATGACCCGGGGTTTTCCCTGGCAGAGAAGGAAGCTGCAGGAGCGTATTTATACCAGATTTTCAATGCCGGAAAGGATAAAATTATCGGTGAGAAATTTCCAGAGCTTTTTTCGACCGATCAACTGAACGACATAATAACCGGGGCTTTCCATTTTCCTAAGCAGGTAACAGAGAAGGAGAAAGAATCTGCCTTTTTGTTTACTGAAAGAATCTTTCACAGAAGCGCCCAGATTGTGGCCATTGAGCTTTGCGGAATCCTTATGAAGCTAGGGAAAACGCAAGGTTTGGTACCGGTGGTTATGGAGGGCGGGATTTTCTGGAAAGCCAAGAATTATCCGGCATTGGTGAATCTATATGTGAATATGATTTTACCAGAAGTCATTCCTTCTTTTGCACGCCTTTTCGGCTCCTCACGCCGGGGGATTGCCATATTAGCTCTCGGTCATTAATACTCCAATTTTATCTTGACACAGTTTCACCCAATACTTTAGTTATATTAAACTAGATGTAAAATAAGAGAATATGGGATTTTTTAACGAATTGGCCAAATTATTTAAAGGTAAACCGCCAGAACGTCATGGCGCCCATGGTGTGACCAAGGAGATTAAAGTTGCCAAGAGGCTGGAGGAAATACAGGATAAAGAAAGAATTAAGGAAATAGAAAGAGACAGGGAGAGAGCAAAAGAAAGAAGATATGAAAAAGAAAAGCGAGAATTTGAGCAAAGCCGGACAGCGATACTTGCGGCTGGAGAGAGTTTGAGACGGCCGAGGGTAAGACAAGAATTTGAAGAAAAAGTAATCAATGAGGGAGAAAGACGAAATAAAAAGGCGGCCTATCTGGCTAGTTACTTTGAAAGACCCGGTACACTACAAGCATTAAACAGTCTGATTGAAGCTCATGACGGTGTGGCAGATGCCGTTCATGAGCTTTCCACCGGTGATGAGTCTGTTCATGGTGATCCGCAATCATTATTGCGATTGGGAGCAGGATTGCGGTATGAGGCGGCCAGAGCGGAAAATCAGGGAATAACGGATGCAAATGAGGCAATTGAGCCTTTGATGCAGGCAATAGTTGAACGGTCAAGCCGATATTTATTACAAGCCAAAGACCAATTGAAAGAAATATATGCCCGTCAGGGAAAAAATTTTCATGAAACAGCATGGCTTGCCCAGCTTTTAAATATTACACCTCAAGAGGCGGAAAGAATTTTACAGGATCCGGAATTTGAAGAGCAAATGAAGAATAAGGTCAAAGAGCTTTTGACTCAAATTGCAGCCGAGCAACCGATAGAGCCTTTACAGGGAGAAGATGAATCCTGGATTGAGGCAGGTAAAAAGCCACTGGCTGAGGATGTTACTCCGCCAATAGAGTTTATTGATAAAGTAAATGAAATTTGGAGAAAGGCGGAAAGCCGTGAGGGACGAAAAAAGCTTGGTATTAGGGAATTGGATGCAATAAAAGATGAACTTGAGGAATTGGAGCATAAATCATATCCGACTGCCGTTGGCGCCGATACCAGAGCTTTTGATGAAGCAGTCAGGAAATTACACGGCGAGATAGAGGATAAGCTTAAAACATTAGCCAAAAGAGCAATACAACGCCTTGAAGAAGAAGGACCAGAGCTTTCTTACGGCAAGATGACCCAAGAAGAATTTTTGGGTAAAGTCGGCGAGCCGGGACATTTCGGCTATTTAACCAGAGATCTGGAGCAGCCTGAAAATAAAGAATTATTGGATCTTTTTGTCGGATTTTCGGAAGAAAGCCACCGCTTCCGGGACCAGGTTTTTTTAAGGCTTCACCGGGGAGTTCTAACTTTTACCAGAGATTCCAGCCAGGATACATTCGGACTTTATCAGCGCGGAGATTTTGATACTTTTATAAGTTTCATAGGCAATCATATGCCATATAGACAAGATAAAAGGTCGGGAAATTCAGTAGCGGAAGCAATCACCAAACATTATTCCAATTTAAGCAATGCCATCAGGTTATCCCGTGACATGGATTATAACGCTTCTCAGCCGGGCGCTAATTTTGAGACTTTGTCAAGAATTTCAGCCCTTTACCAAAATGAGTATGTGATTGAGGCTTTATCAATACCGGCAGTCGAGCAAGCTTTCCGCTGTCTGGAGGATACCTTGACCGGCATAAAAGACGCTCAAGACGGATATATACCTCCCCAACTGGTCGAATATGATGCCGTCAAAGGAACTGTATACGTGGATGACCGGGCAAAACAAATGCTGAGGCAGATGGCTGAAAATAAGCAGGTATTTGACGTTAAACGCGATAAGAATAACAGCTATCTTCATATTGTAGAGAAAGACGGCCGGACAATTGTACTGGACCGGGACAATCCGGAAAAAATGAGAGATCTGATACACGAAGATAAGACAGGCCTGCATCTTTCGATGTATATGACCCTGGCGAAAGGATTTCATATGGGAACGGCCAGGTGGCTGGAAATGATTGCCAATTCCAAATGTCCGGGATCTGATAACACGGTTAATGGCATGCCTGGGTTTCACAGCATGGCGGGATATGAAGGGGTGGCCTCAGCATTGAATTTTGCCAGTTTCGTTATCGAAAAATTTAAGTTCGGCGGACATAAATATATTCATATTATGAACATGATGTTACCTAAAGACGAAAAGCTGCCGGCAGATCCCATTAATGCCCGTGAGGCTATTGAGTTGTATTTAGCCTATCGGGACGGAACATTAAAGGAGAAATATCCTAAGGCCAAGCGGCTTATAGACTTGTCAAATTTCAGCAAGATCTCTTCAGCTTTAGGCTCTCAAACTTTATGGCGCTATTTGGATGCATCCATCGGCTGGACTGACAAGGAAAAAGAACTTTTGGGCGGGCCAGTCAGGATACTTCTCTCCGAAAATTATGCCAAGGAAAAGGTTAAAGACCTTTTGGTTAATAACAAATTTAAAATGCTCTACCGCGGCCGGATCCAGGAAGAAAACAGAAAACTGCGGGACGAGGGCAGACTTGATGAAATGATGCCAGATACAGGACCCAGATTCGAGGCGTTATGGAAAAGCCAGGGAGAAGAACAATACAAGAGTGAGATTGCCAATATGCTTTACGCATTGGACGGTAAAACTCCGGACGGCAAAGTTTTACATCATTCACATAAAAATGAGGTATATAAGGAATGGATTAAAAAATACCAGTTGGCATATAACGCCCGAGTCTGGGTAGAGACGGTCATGAGGAATCCGATTGTCGTTGCCCACAATGTGAATGTTGATACGCCGGTTGCCGGTTTTGAAGGTAAATCTAAAAAGACAACACTGCACAGCCAGATAATGCATAAAATATTAGGAGTGCCGCCTGAGGATTTCCAATACGGGACCGTGGTGGAAGAGAAAAACGGAAACCTGATATTGCGGCAATCAGCAGGTAAGTTTGCTTCGCCGACAAGTGAACAAAGACGGTATCTGAATGAATTATTGGATCTTGAGGGTGATGTCGCATCGGCGCGGGAGATAGCAGTCAGGGAACAGCGGGATTTGCGGGAGGAGGATTTCGATGAAGCGATCCACGGGGAAAAAGAGGGAGTAAGAAGAAAAAGAGCCAAGAAATATTGGGAATTGTGCCGCCAGGCTTGCCTTGGCTCGACTGATTTAGGCAGAGCCCAGGATCTTTATAACCAATTCGGTATATCTTTTAATGAAAGTCTGGTTGGAGACTATAAAATTGACTGGGAAAAAATATATAATATCGAAAATATTTTAAAGGAAGAGGGAAGAAATTCTTTAGTTTTAAATGAGGAATTTCTGTTACAGGATTGGGATTGGATATTCGGAACCAATGATTTGGCCTTGAGGCAAATGGATTTGATAAACCTCGGTTCCCGCAGCTGGTTCAGGAGAATTGGCGTTGACATTATGGGCCACTACAAAGGCGCCCCCCTTATAGGTCAATACCTAGATCAGTTAACTCCTCAGCCCGATGATGAGGAATTACAAAAAACATTGAGAGGTATAGTTAGTACATATGCCGAAGATGATGTTACTCGTGGTTGGGAAGTAGCCGGCCTGTTAAGTTTTGCGACAGATAAGATTTATGCCTGGGATGCCAAACACCTCGGTTCTTACGCTCAAAGGGAAATCTGGAAGGAAATGATGGGTGTGGATGCCTGGGGGCCGAATAGGCGGTATAAATGGTGGCATGGCATTAAAAATAAAGATATATTACCTCCTCATGGTCATGATTTTTATCAAACTCCTCATCATTTTAATGTCCATGCCCTGGAGAAAGCCAGTCATACGCAAGCTAAGAACATGATATTAGAGATTATATTTATGGGAATGTTGGTAGCTATAGTGATGACAAGCTATAAAGCTTTCATTACCAAAGACAAAGAGGACGAAGAGGGCGGCGGCGGAAATCCCCACTAAGCCTGCCGGTGTTCTTTACCCCCGCCGAGCCATTTACCGATCACCGGCATATTCTGCATATAATAAAATTGACTGGCTGCACCCATGCCTGTTTGGGCTGCTCCGGCTAATGGGGCAAAAGCCGTACCGGCGGAAATCGGCAATATCGGTTTAGGTTTGAAAGCTTTCTTGATTTGCGTAATCAGGGTCGGAGCTAAGAAAAGAACACCCAAACCCATAAAAGCCGGGAAAGCGGCTTTACCCGGTACGCCGATAAGGGGAGGGGAAAATAATTCGCCGGTATTGGAGTTAAGTGTTGTCAGATATTCTCCGAACATTAAAATAGCCACAGTTGCCGGGAAGACGACCAGATTGGCAATGACATTCATGATCCAGTCAGTAAAGGCGGTTTTCCCCGGGATTGCCCCCATCAAAAGCTGAAAGGGACCGAGTATAACTGCTACCAGAAGCTGAATATAGGAGTTTAAAAGAAGCATAAATATTCTGATAAAGGTAAACAGAAGTCCCAGAGAAATAATTAATAATATAATAATTCCGAGCAGGGAAGCTCCCCAAAAACCTATCCAACCAAATCTCATGCTTGAAGCAAGGACTTTCAAAGCTACCATGACACCGGCAGAGCCAACGCCGTAGGCTGCACTATTTTTAATAATGAAATCCTCAACGGCGCTGAATCCGCCGCCCATGACAGTTTTAAATAGATCACCCCAATCTGCCGTCAGAAAATAGGTTTGAGTAAGAGCTGTTTGAGTAGCGGTATTTCCCATACCTTCGGAGAGAATTCCGATGATCATAGCCATCGACACATACATTAAATCCACCAAAAAGCCGACTATGGCATAAGAGAGGGTAATAAGAAGCAGTGCCAAAACAATTCTGGGTAAAGCAGCCTGAACACTGATGACGGTTTTGGGATCGATTTTCATACGGAAAATAACCATGAAACCGATGACGATCATGACGATGATAATTACGGTATAGGCAATATTGCGGGTTACTTTCCAGATGGGAAGTATCGGAGCCAGACCGGCAAAACCAAATCCCTGAGCATAAACAGGTTTAGCTAAAATACCGGCGTTTTGCAGCAAATCCTGGGCATAATAAATTCCTGAAGCAGGAGGTACAGCAAATAGTGAAGCAGTCATGATGGAAATTCCGTTTAAGGCAGTATTTGGGTCACATTTTTCAGGATCCCGATGGGTACATCCTAAACCATTCAATAACCAGTTTGCAGAGGCTTCATTTTGAAACTTATTGACATTAATGCCGTCAACACAGGGTTTCTTACTGTTTGTGGCGCATTCATCAGCAGCTTCTTTTTGTAAATGATAATTTTCCGGATCACTTAAATCATAAATGTCATTCGGGTTCGGCGGAATATTTTGTGCTAAGGAGCGAGAGGGAAAAAATAAGCTAATCGACAAAAGAAACCCAACCGCTAATAAAAGCAATAAACGACGGGACAGGATTTTCATCTTATTCTATTATTGGTGAGAGAGGAAGATGTGTCAAGGCACTTCGGGAACTTCAAAAACGGTTACGTCAACCCCGGTATAGGCTTTTATGATCTGGAAAATCAGAAAGGCTATCACCATCAGGAAAATTCCGGCTACCGCATAAGTCATCGTTTGTTTGGCGGAGGCAGTGGCTTTCGGATCACCGCCGGAGGTTAAGAGCTTAAAACCGCCTACGATCAGCATAATCAGAAGAGCGAAAAGGGCTAAAGCAATTGAAATTTGCAGGATGCGGCCATAAATAGCCTCCAAACATTTAAAGGTGGGAACATCAACTTCACCGATTGTTTTTATGCAGGGAACGCCAGCCCATTCTTTCATTTATTATGACGCCGGGGATGGTAGTACAAAGTTAAACGGATCGATCCCTAAGAATCTGCCGATAACAATCATCAGAGCCCAGGCGGCAAAGACGATAATAAGACCAATGATAGCTGCCTGGATTCTTTTTTGGGCGGCTTCCACATTGGCTTTGTCACCTCCTGATGTTATCCAGGTAATACCGCCAAGCAAAAGATAAACGAAGGCGGCAATAGTGGCAATAATCAGGATGGCGCCAATGAGGGCACTGATTAGTTTGCCCAGATCGTCAATTTTCAAATTTCCCGGTCTGGGAATTTCGAGAGGAATATCTCCCTGAGCAAAAACGGGGGAAGTTAGACAAAGATAAGAACCGATTACGGTTAAATATAAGGTTATTTTTTTCATTAATTTTGGGCTTTATAGTATTATGGACATATCCTGTAAAGCTTGTCAAGTAGAGAGTCGCATGCCTGCAAAACAACATAAAATTAATTACAGATTGCTCTCCTTTATTCTGCTTGCGCTTTTCTTTTCTTTCTACGCGCTGAAATCGTGGATAAATCTGCAGGAAAGATTAAAAATAGTTAAAACAGCCGAAGAAAAAGTGCTTCAGGAAAATGAGAATAAGGCAAGTTTAGAGAAGGAGCTGGTTCGGGTGCAGGGAAGAAATTTTATCGAACAGCAGGCCAGGGACAAGCTGAATTTAGGAAAAGATGAGGAAATAACAGTCATCTTACCGACTTTATCAGTGCCGTCACAGATCACACCGACTCCAATTGACAATTCATATAACTGGGAAAAATGGCTGAAGCTGTTTTTGTAATCAGTACCAGGGGAGAGGATCGAACTCTCGACTCCACGCTTATGAAGCGTGTGCTCTACCACTGAGCTACCCTGGCTATAAGAACCTGATTGGCAGGCTCTGCTTTTAGATTTTAGCATAACTTGTTATAATTTTTAACCTGATGACGGATGATTTAATTCAAAAAAGATGCGTGCCCTGCGAGGGAGGCATGCCGCCCCTGCCTGAGGACAAAGTGCAAGAACTTTTAAAACAGGTGCCGGATTGGTCGTTGGAAGAAGGCAAAGTAATCAGGAAATTCCAATTCAAAAATTTCCGGGAAGCAATTGATTTTGTGAATAATGTTGCGGAAATCGCCGAAAGCGAGAATCATCATCCCAATATATCCATTTACGGCTGGAACAAGGTCAAACTGACCTTTTTCACCCATGCTATCAGGGGTCTTTCCGAAAACGACTTCATCATGGCCGCCAAGGTCAATTAAATTGTTTCCTGACTCCAGTCATTTTACTTGTAATCGAAGCTAATTTCAGCTATAATCAATTTTAGTTATCGCGGAGTAGTGTACAGTTGCACAGGAGGCTCATAATCTCCTAGGCCGGGTGCGACTCCCGGCTCCGCAACTCGGGTCATTAAATAAAAAAGCTCCTTTAATCGGGAGCTTTTTTATTCCGACCCGATCGGGCTGGTGTGAGCGAAGCTCACATAATAACCCGAAGGGGATATAATTCAATTAATGTATTACGTCTATATCCTCCAATCTCTCAAAGATGGAAGCTTTTACAAAGGATCCACATCAGATTTGAAAAGAAGAATCAAAGAACATAATTCAGGAAAAGGATTTTATACTTCTCAACATCATCCATATAAACTTATCTACTACGAAGCCTATCTTTTGAAAGAAGATGCCGATGCCAGGGAAAAATTCCTCAAAACCAGTATGGGAATGAGGGTGATTAAGAAGCAACTAGCAAATTACCTGCTAAAAAAATAATAAAGCACTTTCCAAGGCTCTGTTTTAGGTTACATGCCACCTGAAAGACATTTCAATAAAGAATAGACTTATTGCGCCAGGGGGGTTGGAGTAGTGAAGCGCACATCCGTTATTTGAGTAATTTCCCCTTGGTCATTTTTCGTCCAGAGGCTGAATTTATTTGGATTCCAAGATTTGGTTTCATCATAGTCCAATTCCGGAGTTCCTGAGTAGTAAACGGGAACATGACGGCCAGCAATGAAATATTCCGCTTCATCACGACGGCCAAATGCAACGCCAGCAGCAATGAGTGATAATTGAGCATTATCTTCTTTATGCCATTTGTTAATTTGGCCCTTAGGCGCTACTGCATGATCAAGATCAAAGCGGTGACCGATAGGTTTAACGTTCTTAATAGCATAAGCACGGGTAATTATTCTCTCCTTGCCAGTTTGATCTGCAGGACCGTACAACAGCAGTAGATTATGCACACTATTGGCAGCATCCTGATTAACAATGCTGATATATTGTTGAATAACAGGATCGATAACAACAGATTCTATGGGTACCAGTTCGGTCGGGTTTGTTTCTGGCGTTGAGTCAGGACCCGTAAATTGTTCAGACATATTTTTTTATATGATAGCACGTTTGTCGAACGGACATGAAACAGGTTCTGATTTCTTCCAACCCCCGCAACCAGGGTATTAAAGATAAAACTCCTCAGAAATGGGGAGTTTTTTCTTTCACCCTGGCCAGGCTGGTATGAAGCACGATAGTGCTGAATATAATAGCCTGGCAATACCTTTTCAGATATTATTAACTTGTGTTCCATTACCTCTACATTCTTCAAAGCCTCAAAGATGGAAAATTCTACACCGGAATTACGCATGACTTAAAACAACGATTGAAAGAACATAATTCAGGCGATTCAACTTCTACTTCATATCGAAGACCGTTTAAACTTATCTACTACGAAGCCTATCTTCTGAAAAAAGATGCTGAAGCGAGAGAAATGTATCTCAAAACGAGTATGGGGAAGAGAGTTATAAGGAAACAATGCGCTAATTTCTTAAAACTAAAAACAACTAAGTTCTGATTTCTTACAATCCTCGCAACAAAGATAAATAGCGCCTTCCAAGGCGCTGTTTAGGTATTACCTAACTCAAAATAGGTCGTGGTCAAAATTCCTGCATATACTCAGCAACAATAGTCACTACTTCCTTCACCAATGGACTACAATTCTTAAAACGAAGCTTATCGAAGACTTCTTCTCCAAATTTACGTATGGTATCACTTATTAATGCATGCATGAAGGACTGCGTTGCGCCGGTTACGTCAGAAAAATCTATAACAACCGTTTTGTTCTTTTTTAATGCCGGTATTATATGCTTAATTCTCAATTCTCTTGCTACGTCCTTATTTTCCGCAAAAGATCCTGCCTTTTCTTTTATTGAAACAGTTATAGTATCCATACATTAAATGAATATAGGTTTTTTATAACGGGCTTTTTTGCGCTCCCTTACTGCCTTTATAAAAACATCCCTAATAGCTGCAAGTAAAACCCTGAATTCACTTGTTTGATCAAGAGAGATGTCTATTCCTACAACTGTTCCCGGAAATTTCGGTGCATCGTTTGTATCAGAGTGTTTATCGTCCTGGGGATCTGCGTGAAGTCTTGGAAAACCTTTTGTCCGTTTATCCCGTTTTATAAGCTTGTAAAGTCCTGTACCACTATATAAAACAAAATAATCACGAGCGACCATGGCCATTGATTTGATAAAAAACAGTCCTGCACCTACATTTTCGCCGGTTCCACCTTCGCGCCTAGTCGTTCCTGTTATTCCAGGCGTTAGAGCCAGTTTAATTGCATCTAAATCAGTAGGAGCATGCCAAGAATAATTAATCGTCTTTCTAATACCTACTCCAGCGTCACAAATTCCCAATCTGACCATATTTGTATGGTGGTAGTACTGTGCTGCAACAAACGCACCGTCTTTAGTACGAGCATGCTCAAGTACGTTTCTAACCAGTTCTCCTACTATATATTTTATTGAGTCTGCTTGATTAGGTTTAAGATGAAGCAGTGGAATCATTTCCGTTACGAACTGTGATTGCTCTTCAGGGCTTTTTATTTGAGTAATAGGTATAAAACGACCCGCAGGCTCATGTTCTTTAATAGAATAGGGAGATTTCTTGCCTAGCATTTTAAAAAGACCCATTCTAGACAAATAGTGTCCGGAGGTTGCTGTTATTTTTTCGATCGTGATATTTTCAGAACCTATCTTACTGCCAAGAGCAGCAATAATGGCTAATACTACCGGATGGACATTTACCCATTTATCATGAGTTAGAATTATCAATTTATTAGATTCACTAGGATCAAAAGCTCGTAAAAACACTTCAAAATTACGTAAATAATCACTGTAAGACAAAAATACTTTCATAATAATCGCATTACCGTCTAGCGTGTTTACAACAAATCGCGCTCTACAGAGAACTATTATATTCTGTAGAGCGTAAATTGGCAAGAATCACGTCCTACAGAGAAATTTATTCTTATTTTAATATGATTATTTAAATTTGTAAATTCTGATTTTTTCACATCGTGAAATAGGTTCTGATTTCTTCCAGTCCCCGTAACAAATAACCAAATAGCGCCTTACAAGGCGCTATTTTTGGGTTAAGATTATTTTTTCCTTTAATATCCAAAGATCGGTGAAAGAATTAAATGACTTACCTGTCCCCAAAATTCACGTTTAAGTATATATCCGTGGTCAATACCAACGCTTACTACTTTTATATTGATGAATAAATAAATGACAAAACCGCAAATAACAACAGCAGGGAAAACCCATACTTTTCTACTTATCTTTGCCACAATAATTCCCATGAAGAATATTACTAGCCAATAAATAAGAAATAAATTTAGAGGAAATCCACACTGTATGTGATATGTATCGACAAACCGGTCTCCTGTTACGAGAAGACATTCAAAGTTAATTGGCGGTTCATCTAAGATTCCAGGAGATGTTGGATCCATAACTTCATAATACCAATCCAATGCTTAAACACAAACGTTAATAAAAGAGGTTCTGATTTCTTACAAGCCCCGATTACGGCGGTCATTTCTTAGAGTTTTCTGATAACCACGTCTTTGAGGTACTGGTTTTGAAAGTCGGATTTACCGCCGATTCTGGTTTTGCCGTCCGAGACAAAGCGGCAGGACAGCGGTTTGGTATATTTATTCGATAATTTTTGCAGCAGTTTAAGAATTTCCAAGACTCTTTGCGGGTTTTCGTCAATACCAATAGGATAAGTATCAATACCCAAACCTGAATGAAGCGAGAGGTAAATATTTCTTTCAATGGCAAAATTGCCATTTTCATACTCGTTGGCTAATTCCGCATCTTCCAGGCAGGGGAACATCAAACCGCATAGACCAATCGGTTTGGGATTATTTTTCTTAATAAAATCGGTAATGGTCAGGTAAAAATCAGTAGTAACCGTTTGGGAAAAATTGAGCCCCAGTCTTTTTATAAAGCCGATAAAACTGCCCGAATCGGTAACTAAAGGAGCCACGGAAGAATCAATACCTAAAAAGCGGCTGTCACTGGTGAATAAATCATTTATTTCCTGCCAGGCCGACTTTTGATTTTCCAGCCATTCATGAAGTGAATTGCAGCCTAAAGACAAATCAGTCGATTGCAAACCGATAGAAAAGCCTTCGTCCAGATAGTTTGCCGAGGGGAAAAATGGAGAGGAAGATCTGTTATTAAAAACATAAGCAAAATTGAAAGTTTTTTGAGGATTATTTTTAATAATTTTGAATAAAATTTGAATATCCTCATTTTCAATTTCTTTAACGGTTAAATCCAAATTCCAGTGCGTTTCGCTTCCGGCTAAAAGCCTGCTTAAATATTTATTGATTGTTTCAGTTGTCAGCGAACCGACTCCGAAAATATAGCCTTTTCCCGAATATGACTTATCCATTTCCATAATCTTGATTAAAGCAGGGGAACAAAGACGAAGAGTTTGTACTTCGAAACTTCTGCTTATTAAGTGTTTTCGGAATGACTGAAGATCATCAAAGGAGCTTCCGGCCGGTGATGAGGTAAAGAGGCAGATACTCCTGATAATTTTTTTAGGAGTAACCATTTATTTTATTATGATCCCGAAAAGTATTTCCGTCAAAGGGAAATATAATTTAGGTTATAGTGAAAGTATGTGGTTTATCTATATTCTTCTTTGTACTGATGGCAGTTTATATACCGGCATAAGCAATGATCCGGATAAAAGATTGGCTGAACACAGGCATGGGAAAGGCGGCCACTTTACCAGATCACATCAGCCGCTTAAAATTATCTATCGGGAAAAATGTAAAAACAAAGGAGAGGCTTTAAAAAGAGAGTATCAGATTAAAAGCTGGACTCGCGAAAAAAAGATCAGGGATTTAAAATTGAAAACGGGTCATTTATGATAAAAAATTTATGACTGCCAATTTACCGCCGGCCTTTACGGCAAGGCTCAAAAAAATTATTCCGCCAAAAAAATTCAATGAAGTTATAAAATCATTTTCCCAAAGGAAACCGACAACTTTCCGGGTTAATACTCTGAAATTATCAGCGGATGAACTGCAGGAAAAATTGGAAAACAGAGGATTTATAGTTTCACGGTTGAATTGGTATCGGGAGGCTTTTGTTTTCCGTGATTCCCAGAAAAAATTAACGGAGACAGAATTATACAAACAGGGGTGTTTTTATATTCAGAGTCTGTCCAGTATGATTCCGCCTTTACTTCTCGCACCTAAAAAAGGCGACAAAATCCTGGATATTACGGCCGCACCGGGAAGCAAAACTACTCAAATGGCCGCCATGATGGGTGATAGCGGAGAGATTGTGGCCAATGACCTTTCCCAAATCAGGCTCCTGCGGCTTAAAAATAATTTAAAAATCCAGGGAGTCACCAGCGTTTCTGTCAAACAGGCGGATGCCAGGTCTTTCTGGCAAGAGTACCAGGAGTATTTTGATAAATCTTTGGCGGATGTGCCTTGCAGTCTCGAAGGTACATTTTATCTTCATGAGCCGAAAAGTTTCGCCAACTGGTCGCTTAAAAAAATTGAAGAACTGACCAACCGTTCCCGCTGGATTTTACGTTCTACACTTAGTAGTACCCGGGTTGGCGGCAGAATTGTCTATTCAACCTGTACTTTAGCCCCTGAAGAAAATGAGGAAGTAATTGACTGGATTTTAACCAAGGAAAAAGGCAAAGTTGAAATTGAGGATTTCCAGATACCCGGACTTGATACTTATCCGGCTTTGACAGGCTGGGAAGGCAAAGAATATGACCGACAGGTAAGAAAAACTTTCAGAATACTGCCTTCCGAACTGATGGAGGGTTTTTACGTAGCAGTTTTGAGAAAAACCAAATCGAATATAATAAGACCATGAAAATTATTCCTTTCGGGACAAATGGTTATGTCTCAAGTTTCAACAGGCAGACGGCCTGTTATGTCATTCCGTTGGAGAATCAGTTGATCATTCTTGATGCCGGCAGCGGACTGTTCCGATTTATGGAGCCGGCAGGCTGGCGGATATTAAAAGGCAAAAAAAAAGTTAAAATTTTCCTGTCCCACTACCATCTGGACCATACTTTCGGTTTTTACGCTGCCTTTGAACTGTTTGCCAACCAAAAAGTAGAAGTTTACGCCTATGATGACAAACCCGTCTTCCGGGAACTGGTTTATACGTTTCAGTTTCCGGTTGATTATGACCGCAAGCATAAAAACTTCAAATGGATAAAAGTGACTTCCCAAAAATATAAAAATGAAGGATTCGATTTCTCAGTCAGAATCCAAAAACACCGCAATGAAAAAAGCCTGGGGTTCCGATTTGAATTTGCCAACGGCAAAAGTCTGGCTTATGTAACTGATGCCGACCCCAGCCGGGAGAGCGTTAATTTTGTCAAAGGCGCCGATCTTTTACTGCATGAACATGAAACTTTGAATGTACCTAAGTATAAAAACAAAAGCAAACTGGAGGATCTGATCAGTGAAGGGGGACATGTGACGACGGAAGGAGCAGCCCTTATCGCCAAAGAAGCAGGCGTTGGGAAATTATTCTTGATCCACCATAATCCTCCCTGTGATTGGCCGGAGCTTGTAAAAGATTTACAAAAAGCCAAAAAGATATTTCCGCAAAGTTATCTGGCCCGGGATTTAGGAGAAATTGAGTTTTAAATACCTGGGAACTTGTCTTTTATACACAAGATATTGCCGGCCGAAGTGTTTTTCCAGCAGTTTTTCTTCTTTTTTTATCACCATATCTATAATAAGAAAAACCGGCAAAACGATAATAACCAGAGAGCTTTTTAAAGCAATTTCGAATCCGGTCAAAATCAGCAGCATTCCCAGATAGATCGGATTACGGGAAAAACGGTATGGACCGGAGATGACTAAATGCTGCTGTTTTTCAATATTGTGCTGTGCCGGCGGACCCCAATTAGCTTTCATGGTTAGTTTCGCCCAGACGGCAACAGCCAAACCGGCAGAATTGATTATCAGTCCAATTGCAGAAATCAAATGATTATTTGACAGATTGGGAATTGGCAGGTCAAAACCTAAAAGTTGCATAATTAAAATCAAAGCGATAGTCATGATAAGAAAAGCCCGCAGAGTAAAAAAATTACGAAGATATTCCTTTAAGGTATAAGAAGTGGTAAATTTCCAGACCAGCTGGAGAATGATTAAGTTTATCAGCAGGATAACTTTAGTTATTTCCGTCATAAAAGGTTATTATATCAGGAGGATTTGTGAGTTATTTGGAGGGTGATCTCAAAAAAATATATAATGTAATCAGGAGAAAAAATACGAACGAAAAAGAAAATATAAGAAAAAAACGAATATTATCAGGCATAACTCCTTCAGGCGATGGCAATTTACATATCGGTAATTATTTAGGGGCTGTCAGGCAGTTTATCGAATTCGCCAAGTCATACGATTGTTTTCTGATGGTGGCTGATTTACATGCTTTGACGACGGTACAGGATAAGGCAACTCTACAGAAAAATACGGAAAATCTGATTCTGAATGAGCTGGCGCTTTTAGGGGATCTTCATAATATTACTTTTTTCCGGCAATCGGATGTCGTAATGCACGCCGAATTGACCTGGATTTTGAATAACGTCACGCCTCTGGGTCTTCTCAAACGGGCGCATGCTTACAAAGATAAGCTGCAAAATGACGTCATGGAGGAGGAAATCAATTTAGGCTTGTTCAATTATCCGATTCTGATGGCTTCGGATATCCTTCTTTATAAACCTGATTTCGTGCCGGTAGGGCGCGACCAAAAACAGCATGTGGAAATCTGCCGGGACATTGGCGGAAGGTTTAATAAGACTTATAAGTTAAAAATTTTTCCGTTGCCGGAGCCGCATATACCGGAAGAGGTAGCGGTCATTATGGGTACGGACGGCAAAAGAAAAATGAGCAAGTCGCTCGGCAATATCATCGGGATTTTTGAGGATGAGGCCGTCATTAAAAAGCAGGTGATGTCCACCTATACCGATCCCACACGCATTCATGCCGATGACCCGGGACACATCGAAGGCAATATGGTCTTTGCCTATCTTGATTTCTTCGGTGACCCCACTTCGCCAAGGCTACGAGGGGCAAGTAACTTAAATAGACTAAAAGAGGATTATAAAGCAGGTAGAGTAGGTGATGTTGAGGTCAAAAACTATCTGTATGAGTCATTGTTGAAATATTTCGCCCCGGCCAGGGAACGCTACGCGGAATTAAAGGGTAATCCGGTTAAGGTAAAAAAAATACTTCAGGACGGAGCGGCAAGAGCGAGGGAAGTTGCGGGTGCAACCATGAGTGAAGTGCGTGAATCAATCGGGCTGACAAATTCTTATTCCTTCTTTGAATATTAATACTCATATTTAAGCAGTGCGATAATATCCTGTTGTTTTAGCCTCGATTTTAAGATATAATTGGAATCTTAAATGAAAGCCGATATTCCTTTTGAGGACTTTCAAAAGCTAGATTTGAGGGTAGGCAAAGTGATTGGAGCCGAAGCTGTCGCAGGATCAGTCAATTTACTGCGACTTAAAGTAAATCTGGGTAATGACCACGGGGTAAGAAATATCCTTTCCGGCATCGCCAGATGGTATAAACCGGGACAGCTCGAGGGAAAAAAGTTTATTTTCGTGACAAATCTTGAAGCCAAAAAAATGATGGGGATGATGAGCCAGGGTATGATATTATGTGCCGACTATGATCACAAGGCTGTTATAATACCTGTTAATAAAAAAATTCCCGAAGGGACAATCATCAGATAATTTTATGCCTACACAAAAGCAGCCGCTCAACCATAAAAACCATAAAAATAAAAAAGGGAAAAAAATATTTGAATTCAAACTGAATTTAACACCCAAAAATTTCTTTCTCTGGTCAATAATCCTCCTAATTATTTTTTTTATTTTCTTCTCCGCCCGCGACATCTCCAATCTTTTTCCCGAAAAAACACTTACAAATCTTATCGGCGATATTAAGAGTAACCGGGTAAAAAAGATTGAGGTCATCGGTGATAAACTATTGGCAACCTATAACGACGGCAAGGTCTATACTTCAATCAAGGAAAGCCAGGATTCCCTTTACACCATCCTTTCTGACGCCCAGGTTGATTCTGCCAAAGTCGATATTGAAATCAAAGATACTTCGGGCGGCACGGTTTGGTTTAATATCCTTTCCAACGTCCTGCCGCTTCTTCTGATGGTAGGATTTTTCCTTTTCCTGATAAGACAAGCCAGAGGGGCGCAGGATTCCATTTTCTCTTTCGGCCAGTCCAGGGCGAAACTTTTTTCCAAAGACAATCCGAGGGTGACTTTTAAAGATGTGGCCGGGGTGGATGAGGCCAAACAGGAACTGTCGGAAGTTGTCGATTTTTTGAAAAATCCCCAGAAATACAGGGCTCTGGGAGCCAGAACACCCAAGGGCGCACTCCTGGTCGGACCTTCCGGCACAGGCAAAACATTGTTAGCCAGGGCATTGGCCGGAGAGGCAGGAGTGCCTTTCTTTTCCATGGCCGGCAGCGAATTCATGGAAATGCTGGTCGGTGTCGGAGCCAGCCGTGTCCGTGATTTGTTCAATACCGCTAAGAAAAATTCACCGTCGATAATCTTTATTGATGAAATTGATGCCATCGGACGCGTTAGGTCAATGGGAACTATGGGAGGTCATGATGAAAGGGAACAGACCTTAAACCAAATTCTGGTTGAGATGGACGGATTTACCCCAAATGAGCATGTGATTGTAGTGGCGGCGACCAACAGGGGGGATCTTCTGGATACGGCACTTCTTAGGCCCGGCCGATTTGACCGTAGGGTTGTGCTCGATCTGCCGGATCTTGAAGGACGGAAATCAATTCTCAAGATCCATGTCCAGGGAAAACCGGTCGAATCAAATATTGATTGGGAGAAAGTGTCCAAAAGAACCGTCGGTTTCTCCGGGGCCGATCTGGAAAACATGCTGAATGAGGCTGCCATTTTAGCAGCCAGGAAAAACCAGAAAACAATTACCTTTGTTGATATCGAAGAAGCGGCAACAAAAGTGAAATTGGGACCTGAGAAGAAAAGGTTGCAGAGTGATCTTGACCGTAAAATGACGGCCTATCATGAAGCCGGCCATGCCATTGTTTCCTATGCTTTACCCCATATGGATCCGGTTCACAGAATTTCCATCGTTTCCCGGGGTATGGCTCTGGGATTTACCCTGATACCGCCAGCCAGGGACAGAATCCATGAAACCAAAACGCATATGGTAGAGCAGATTACCGCTATGATGGGCGGCCGGGCCGCTGAACAGTTAATTTTTACAGAGATGACTTCCGGTGCTGCCAATGATATTGATAAAGCAACTGCTTTAGCCCGGGATATGGTCATTGAATACGGCATGTCCGAATTGGGGCCGATTAATTTCGGGCCGACACTGGATGTAATGGAGTGGGGAGGCCGCTATGTCAACGAAACAAAAATTTCCCCACAAATGCAAAGCCAGATAGATAACGAAATTAAAAAAATACTTGATGCTTCTTATAAAAATGCCGCATCGATTTTAAAGAGATTGAAAACCAAGCTGGATGCGGTCGCCCGCGAGCTTTTAAAAAGAGAAACTCTGGAAAGCGAGGAATTCGAGAAAATCGTCGGTCCCCGGCCTGCTCTGGCAATCTCTTAAAGCATGCTAAAATTACCCCATGATAAAAAGGTTGGTAGTCATTGACGGTCATGCCATTTTACACCGCGCCTATCATGCCCTGCCGCCTCTGACCGCTCCTGACGGCACAGTGGTTAATGCTGTTTACGGCTTCGCCTCCATGCTGCTCCGGGTCATTCATGATTTGAAACCGGAATATTTGATTGTAGCCTTTGATCATGCCAAACCTACCTTCCGCAAGAAACTTTTTAAAGAGTATCAGGCGCAACGGCCGGAAATGGAAAAAACCCTGATTTCTCAAATTGATCTGGTTAAACGGATGGTGGATTTGATGGGTATTAGCGTATACGGACTGGATGGGTATGAAGCTGACGATGTTATCGGCACCATTTCAACCGCGGCCGGAAACCAAAAATTGGGCGATTGTCAGTTGGAAACAATTATTGTTACCGGAGACAGGGATATTCTTCAGTTGGTAAACAACAAGGTTAAAGTTTATCTGCCGGTTAAAGGAATTTCCGAATCAAAAATGTACGGTATATCGGAAGTGGAAGAGAAATTCGGTATTAAACCATCTCAAATTGCCGATTTCAAAGCCCTGGTTGGTGATACAGCGGATAATTATCCGGGTGTTGCCGGCATCGGGCCCAAGACTGCTGTTGACCTTTTGCATAAATTCAAAACAGTTGAGGAAGTCTACCGTAATTTAAACTCAATCGAAGGTAAAGTGAAAGAAAAACTGATACAGGACAAAGAAAATGCATTTATGTCAAAAAAACTGGCCACCATTGTCTGTGATGTTCCCATTGAGATAGATTTGGCCCGTTCAAAACTGGCAAGTTTGGAAAAGCCGGGAGTAATTAATTTTTTTGAAGAAATGGAATTCAGAAGCATGATTCCGAGATTATCTTCCGGGAAAGAGGGAGCCTTACTAATGAGCCAAAAAGCAGCTAAAAAAAAGCAGGATAATTCCAAACAGACAAGTTTATTTTAATCAATATGAATGTTGCCTTGGTCCATGATTATCTTAAGGAATACGGCGGAGCAGAGAGGGTTCTGGAAGCATTACATGAGATTTTTCCCGAGGCACCTGTATTTACCGCCTTTTACTTTCCCCAATATTTAGGACCGCATCGTGAACGATTCAGCAATTGGCAGATAACCACTTCTTTTATGCAGAATATACCCATGGCAGATCGTCTGGTCAGCCCACTGAGACTTATCAGTCAATATGCCTTTGAGAGCTGGAATTTGGACAAGTTTGATTTGGTAATTGTTTCCTCCACCGGCGCCTACTTCCCCAATCTTATCAGGACCAAACCGAGCAGCAAACATCTGTGTTACTGTCACACGCCTCCCCGCTATTTATACGGTTATGCTACCGCCCGTAATTGGATGAAATATCCCTGGGGAAGAGTTGCCGGAGAGTTTTTCAATCATAAGTTGCGTCAGACTGATTTTCTGGCAGCACAAAGACCTGATTTTTTCATTGCCAATTCAATAGAAGTAAAGGGACGAATCAGTAAATTTTACCGCCGTGAGGCCACTGTAATTTATCCGCCGGTGGAAATAGCGGACAGAATTAAGAATTCAGAATTAAGAATGAGGAATAAGAATAAAACATATTATCTGGCTGGCGGGCGTTTAGCCAGGGCAAAAAATATTGACTTGATTATAGAAGCAGCCAATAAACTTAAGCTTCCTTTGAAAATTTTTGGCCGGGCTTTTGCCGGTTACGGACAGGAATTACGGGAAAGGGCAGGTCCGACGGTGGAATTTATCGGAGAGGTCAGCAATCGCGAATTGAGCGGATTATATAGGCAAGCTAAAGCTTTGATTTTTGCCTCGGAAGATGAGGATTTCGGTATTATGCCGGTGGAAGCGCAAGCTCTCGGTACTTCGGTCATTGCTTACAGAAGCGGGGGAGTTAAGGAAACAATCATCGAAGGCAAAACCGGTGTTTTTTTTGATGAATTGAATACGGAAAGTTTAACAGCGGCCATCAGAAGTTTCAGGATGAAGAAATTTAAAGCAGAGGATTGCCGGGACAATGCCAAAAGATTCAGCCGGGCAAGATTTAAAAAAGAAATCATCAATTTTATTAATAATAACTGTGCCTGAACTTCCTGAAGTCGAAACCATCCGTCTGCAGCTTAAGCCTCTTCTGATTGGCCAATCCATTTTTAAAACCACTGTTTATAAGGAGAAATCGTTTCAGGGTAAGCCTAAACAGCTGACAGGTGCCAGGATTACAGGTCTTGCCCGTTACGCCAAGATTTTGATTATTGAAACCGATAAGGGTTTATCCCTGGCTGTTCATCTCAAAATGACCGGGCAACTGATTTATAAAAGACAGATTGAAAAAGCAAATCTACCCGATAAATATACCCGGGTGATGATTCAGCTAAAAGACGGCAGCAGGTTATTTTTCAACGATATACGGCGTTTCGGCTGGATGAGAATTGTAAAAAATATTAAGGATATTACCGCCAATTTAGGTCCTGACCCGTTTAAATTAACTGCCTCCCAATTCCATAAAATCCTGGCTCAATCAGCTAAACCAATTAAGCTTTTTTTGATGGACCAGGAAAAGTTGGCCGGAGTAGGCAATATTTACGCCAATGAAGCCCTTTTTTTAGCTAAAATCCATCCTCTGGTAAAAGCGGATAAGGTAACCGGCGAAAAATCCGACGGACTATTCAAATTTTTACTTTTGGTTTTGAAGAAAGGGATTAAATATGGAGGTTCTTCTGATAACGATTATCTGAATGCCTTCGGAGAAAAAGGGGAAATGCAGGAGCATTTATTAGTTTATGGGCGTAAAGATAAGCCTTGTCCTAATGACTGCGGAGATAAAATAAAAAGAATCGTCATCGGCGGCCGCGGATCATTCTTCTGTCCCAACTGCCAGAAATATAAAAGATAATCTCAGTAACACCTCCGAGGTGGCAAAGCAACGACTTTGACTCCTGGGGACGGTGAAGGAATTCGAGTATTTTTCTGTTATAATTACCTTCAATAAATGGATAAATCCCTTCCAGTTGTCATTTCTCTCGGCGGATCACTGGTCATTCCCAACGGAGGCATCGATACCCAGTTTTTAAAAGATTTCAACCTTTTTATCAGACAAAAAATCGCCCGCGGCTGGCGATTTTTTATTGTGGTAGGCGGTGGTGCAACAGCCCGCCATTATATCGACAGTACCCGGGAAATAGTCGGGCAAATATCCGATTGGGATTTAGATTTTTTGGGTATCCATACCACCCAACTTAATGCCCATATGATCAGGACCATTTTCAGGGATGTGGCCCATCCCAGGGTCATCATGAATTACCAAAAAAAAATCGTTAATCTGCAGGAACCGCTGGTTATTGCCGCCGGCTGGAAACCGGGCTGCTCCACAGACTATGATGCCATGCTTTTGGTTCGCGATTACGGGGCCAAGGCTTTGATTAACATGTCCAACATAGACAGTGTCTATGATAAAGACCCCAAGAAATATCCGGAGGCAAAACCCTTTAAAAAAATGGCCTGGAAAGATTTTGAGGAAATGAATAAAGGTAAATGGAGCCCCGGATTCAGCTCCCCGTTTGATCCGGTAGCTACCAAACTGGCTAAGGAATCCGGTTGCTCAGTATATGTGATCGGCAAAGATTTGGTAAATTTGGGGAATCTGCTTGACGGAAAAGATTTCAAAGGAACACTCATTTCTTCTGAATGATACTTGAAAGCATCAATCTTCTTAACTTCCGCAGCCACCGGAAGAAAACTTTTAATTTTTCTCCGGCCGTTACCATCATTCTTGGCCGCAATACCTCAGGCAAAACCAATCTGATTGAGGCAATTAATTATTTAGCCAGCGGGCGCGGTTTCCGTGCCGGCCGGGAGTCTGAAGCGATTAATTATAAAGAGGAGCTTGCCCGCATCAAAGGTATCGTCGAGGACAGTTCCGGCGAAGCTAGATCCCTGGAGATTATGATAACCCGCGGCCATGTCTTAGAAATTAAGACTCCGGTAAAAAAATACTTCGTCAATGATGTGGCCCGCCGCGGTATCGATTTTGTCGGAAATTTCCGCACCGTCCTATTCTGGCCGCAAAATATGGAACTGGTAACCGGATCGCCGTCTTTAAGGCGGCGTTATCTGGATGATGTCTTATCCCAGGCAGACCGCGAGTATCACCGTAATTTACTCTCATACGAGAGGGGATTGAGGCAAAGGAATAAACTGCTTGAGGCCATCAGCGAAAACCGCGCCCACCGTCACCAGTTGCTTTTTTGGAACCAACTTTTAATCAAACAGGGAAATTATTTAACTGAGTATAGGGAAAATTATCTGGAGTACGCCAATAATTTCCGCTTACCCAAAGAGTTTGAGCCTGAAATTAAATTCCGGCTTTATTACGATAAAAGTCTGATTTCAGAAAGCCGCCTCACACAGTATTCTGAAGTGGAACTGGCTGCCCATGCCACTCTGGTCGGACCGCACCGTGATGATTTTATCTTTAAAAAACAGGAGACCGAGGACAGAGATTTGGCCTTTTTCGGCAGCCGCGGAGAACAGCGGCTGGCAGTACTTTGGTTGAAATTGGTGGAGTATTCCTTTTTAAAGGAGAATAGCAATTCAACACCGGTTCTTCTTCTGGATGATATTTTTTCCGAACTGGATCATGAACACCGCGAGATAATTTTTCATATCATCGGCAAACAGCAGACAATCATGACGATCACCGACAAGCATCTTGTTCCGGAAATGTATTTCAGAGAGGCCAAAGTGATAGAATTATAATTTTAGTTTGTGGTAATTAGGTACATTCTACCGAAAATCGGTTAAGATAAATAGTAGAATGGACCGTCGGAAATGTGTATTCTGCCATTACAGTCGTGTCCGCACAAATTCTTTGGGCAGAATTTACTGCCCAAGATGTAAGAAAAGATATTCTTTTAAGAAAACAGAAAGAGTTAAAAAGATAATTGAATACTTTGCTCTTGAGATACCAGCCAATAAGGCCAGCAAAGTTTTGCACCTTAATTACAAAACAGTTTACAGAGTCTATCAGAGACTTAGAAGAAAGATAGCCAAAAGAACTGAGGAAGAGTTTCGTAAGCTCTCCGGAGAAATTGAAGTTGATGATGCCTACTTTGGAGGCAGAAGAAAAGGGAATAGAGGCAGAGCTGCTTCTGGAAAAACTCTGGTTCTGGGCATGCTGGAGAGAGAAGGAAGAGTATTTACCTCTCTTCCTGAAAATCTGGGATTGGGACAGGTTCTTGAGGCAACCAGAAGATATGCTGAAAAAGGAAGCGTATTTTATACGGATAAGTTTAGAAGCTATAAATCTCTCTTTATCTACGGTAGGCATTTCAGCCTTGACCATGCTGAGAAATTTGCCAATGGCAGAGTCCACATTAACGGTCTTGAAGGATTCTGGAGTTTTGCTAAAGAAAGAATGCTGAAATATCATGGTATTTCTAAAAAACATTTCGCTCTTTACATGAAAGAACTTGAGTTTCGCTACAATCATAGAAACAATGATTTAATAAAACTTTTTACCGAATTATGGTAAAAAATACCTAATTACCTTAGTTTGTAGTTGGTAGTTTATAGAATATGGAAATTGAAGAGATATTAAAAAAAATTTATCTGCCTGCGGCCGGTTCCCACAAAGGACAAAACGGCAGGCTACTTATTATCGGCGGATCAAAATTATTCCATGCCGCCTCCCTTTGGGCGCTTCAGGTGGCTTCGAGAATTGCTGATTTAGTTCATTATTCTTCAGTTCCCGAAGACAACAAATTAGTAGCAAAATTGAAAAAAGAATTCCGCAACGGAATTGTTATTCCCAGAAGCGAAATCGAAAACTATATAGAAGAGGATGATTGTATTCTGATCGGCCCGGGTATGGTCCGCAGCGATGCGGCGGAAATTCAATCCCGATTTAATCGGGACAAAATTCAAAATTTAACAGAATTAGAGCAAATAAGCGATGAAGGTATACAGACATATGTTTTAACTAAGTACTTACTCGAAAAGTATAATTATAAGAAATGGGTGATTGATGCCGGAGCATTGCAGATGATGGAGCCGGAATGGACTCCGCCCGGAGCTATCCTGACTCCCCATACCAGGGAACTTATGACTATTTATCTTAAAAGCGGACTGCCGAAGGAAAAATCAACCGAAGAAAAAATCAGGCTTTTTTCCCGGAAATATAACTGTCTGATTCTTCTGAAAGGGGAGAAAGACCAGGTTGTTTATAAAGATAGAATGATAGCTATTCCCGGCGGTAATGCCGGCATGACCAAAGGCGGAACTGGCGATGTCCTGGCCGGTCTGGCCGCGGCATTATACTGCAAGAATGATACCTGGATTTCGGCAGCTGCCGCCTCTTTCATCAATAAAAAAGCCGGTAAGGAGCTATATCAGAAAATGGGCTACTGGTTCAACGCTTCCGACCTAGCCAACCAGATCCCTCTGACCATGAAACGACTGCTGGTCGGTAATTGACGTAAGTATGGTTTTATGGTAATATGGTTATATTATGAATACAACAGTTAAAACAACGATTCTCCTTCCGGAGGATGAATTATTAAGGGCTAAAATGGCCGCAATACAGGAAAATAAGACTTTAAGTGAAATTATCCGTGAGGCTATTGCCCAACGCATTCCGGGTAAGACTGCAAAAAGGGAGAAGAAAAAAGATCCCATGAGACTGGCAGGTCTATTTAAACTTGGTGTTAAAAAAGAAGACACGTTCAGACGCAAGGATATCTATGACCAGTATCTTAAGCGGAAAATGGGTATTTGATTCAAATATATTTATTTACTTTTTGGACCAATCATCCCCCTTCTTTGAACAGTCTAAAACACTGTTTGCCGAAATAATTTCCGGAAAAATTAAGGCATATTGCGGGCAACAAAATATTATCGAGGTTGAGCGCATTTTAATACAAAGGTATAAGAGAAAAATTTCGGAAACTATACCCAAAATGAAAATCCTGATTAAGGAATTTTCATTTTGGGTTCTGACACCATTCCCATATACAATTAAAACATTCCATTCCCTTGTTCCATCAATTAAACCCGGAGGAGATTTTTTTGATTATTATCTGGCGGCAACCATGCTGGATAACGGGATAGACAGGATTTTCACTGTAAACACTAAGGATTTTTCCAATATCAAGGAAATCGAAGCCGTCAACCCTTTTGTTTGACCAGGTTCCCCAGACGAAGAAAAAAAAATTACTTCTTTAGAAAAAGTTGAGAAGCACAATTCCCACTACGCAAAGGAAGATATATCCTGAGTTATTTTTTCTTTTTTGAGGCGATATAAAGCAGGATAAATGCAACCAGAATTAATGCGCCTGTCAAGTAAAAAAGTAAATAACCAATTGTTGCTTCATTAAAATTCATAATATCATTTTATCTTTTAACAACCCTAATCGCAAATATCTGTCCTGGTTCATAACCTCCCGTAGACTTCTCCTTTCTTTTTCAATAGATAATACTCCATCGGAGTCAGATAGTT
>MFJU01000037.1 GCA_001779315.1 Candidatus Gottesmanbacteria bacterium RIFCSPLOWO2_01_FULL_42_22
CATCACCGATCTTTATCACGGAAAAATAAAAGTCGAAAGTGTTCTAAACAATGGAACAACAGTTACCATAAGTTTACCTTTGGTCTGAAGGTAAATTCATCTTTTCTTAATCTTTCATATTGTATTGTTAAGGTAAATGCACTGCTGTAATAAGTCTGAGCCTTCATCCGGCCATCAACCGCCAAAAAGCCGGTCTGCAAATAGACTTGGAGCTAAGTGGCCGTATCTTTGCGCTGCCGGTCTGGGGGCGGGGTTTGTGGCACTGACTGTTTTTAAAATTCCTCCGGCGAATATTTTAACTTACGGGGTAATTCTTGCCTGTCCTCTCCTCCATCTGGTCATGATGAAAGACCACGGTAAGGCAAAAGACAACGAAAAATCATCTGGTCATTAATGAAACATTTTATCGGTGCGATTACACCTTTTCTGTTCATCCACCTGATCTGCTGCGGCGCCCTCCTTTTTTTCCTTGTGTCCTCGGGTTATCTGCTTCTGTTAAGCCGGGAAGCAAGCAATAAAATCTTTTTTCTTCCGGCACTGCTTTTGACGGCACTGCTTTTTTGGTTGTATCTGCACCATCACCGCAGTTGTACCTTCAAAGGGTATAAAACTTTCAATGACCGCCTTGCGGGACTAGCTCTTTATTTGCTGTTGTCCCTGACTGCCGGGTTTATTTTTATTATCTATATCTTTCTCCCCTGGTGGATCCCCGGCTACCGCGGCGGTATGCTGCTGCCTTAATAAATTATGGAACAGAAGCTCTCGCCATCACTGCCGGAAGCAATTAAAGGAAGCATGACTTTGCTCCGTAACAGTTAAACAGTCACTTATGGGAAAATTATTGCATTTTGGAGATGTGGTGATTGAAACCTCGGCCTCAGGCGGTTACAGGGATAAAATCATAATCGGAGGGATTGCCAATCTGGAAAAATTCGAGGAAAGACTCCGTCATTGCTTTTAACTGTTAATATTATGTTATGAATAAATTTCTGTACTTTTGCCTGTTGATAGCCCTTGTCCTTACCGGCGTGTGGCTGTGGCTTAAGGGAAATAGCCAGTCTGCCGTAAATAATAAAAATATTGTCTCAACACCGATATATACTGATATCGACAGTATCCGACTGAAAGCCATGCTTTCGAATAAAGATTTTTATTTTATTAACGTCCATACTCCCTATCAGGGAGAAATTGAAAAAACTGACGCCTTTATCCCCTATGACCAAATCGATAAAAATCTCAATAAACTTCCCAAGGATAAAAATGCCAAAATCGTTTTATATTGTCAAAGTGGTCGAATGAGCGCGATCGCCGCCAAACGCCTGACAGAACTCGGCTACACTGATGTTTACAATCACATCTTAGGCATGCACGACTGGCAATCCAAAGGTTATCCTCTGAAAACAACGAATTATTTATAAATTCTTAATAATGTTTCTGCATGATTAAACTGTGAAGTCCGAAATAAAAAAAGACACTTGCCTGATGCATCCAAAAATCAGCCAGGAAAAAAGCGGCCGGTGTCCCATCTGCGGAATGACTTTAGTTCCGACAACAGATGAAAACAACCAGATAGACCATGACGTTATGAAACATAACGGGCACGTAATGAAACCCTTCTCTCAAATGAATTTTTGGGAAAAGTTCAAGATGAGTATGACTATGAGTATGGGCATGGAACATACTGGCCTGGCCGGCCGGGAGATGGCACGGCTCATGGAAGAGGACATCCGTAATAAGTTTTTTGTTTCTCTAATTTTGACTTTGCCGATAATTGCTTATTCACCTCTTGGAACAAATATCTTAGGAATAAGGCTCCCCGAACCGATTTCTGCCAGTTGGATTATGTTTTTGTTGGCAACTCCTGTTTATTTTTATTCAGGATGGATATTTCTTTACTCAACATACAAAGCATTGCAAGCCAAAACCTTGAACATGGCGGTTCTGATTGCTGTTGGTATCACAGCCGCCTACGTATTCAGTGTTGTCTTAACACTTTTGGGCAGTGAAGAATCTTTTTATGAAGCCGCGGCCATGCTCACTACCTTTGTTCTCTTTGGTCATTGGATGGAGATGAAAAGTAGACGTGGAACCACAGATGCTCTTCAAGCATTATTTGATCTTGTTCCTCCACAAGCAAGGCTTTGGAGAGACGGGCAAGAGACTTTGGTACCTACATCGGAAGTCAAACTCGGGGATATTCTTATTCTCAAACCTGGAGATAAAATTCCGGTCGACGGCGAAATTATTGAGGGTGAAACGGCAATTGATGAATCGCTGGTTACCGGTGAAAGTTTACCTGTTGCCAAGAAACCCGGTGACAAAGTTATCGGCGGCTCGATCAATACTACCGGTTCCGTTAAATTCAAAGCTACCAAAATAGGCAGCGATACCGCTTTGGCCCAGATTGTCAAAATGGTCGAAACCGCCCAAAACTCTAAGGCTCCGGGACAAAAACTGGCAGACCGTTTTGCCAAGTATTTAGTGATTGTAGCAGTCGGCGGAGGTTTGCTGACTTTTGCCGTCTGGTTTTTTATTTTAGGACAGCCTCTTCTTATCGCTCTGACTTTTGCCATTTCAACCGTAGTCATCGCCTGTCCCGATGCTTTGGGACTGGCCACACCTACAGCTGTGGCTGTGGGAACAGGCCTTGGCGCTAAACATAATATTCTCATTAAAGATGCCCCGACTTTAGAGCAGGTGTCAAAAATTGAGGCTGTTGTTCTTGATAAAACCGGGACGCTGACTGAAGGCAAACCGAAAATAACCGACGTCGTCCCCGCTGCCGGTTTCACAGAAGAAAAAATTCTGGAGCTTGATGCTGCTGCCGAAAGGCAATCCTCCCATCCTTTAGGTCTGGCCGTTTTAGAGGAAGCTAAAAAAAGAAAGTTAACTGTACCTGAAAAAGTCGAAGGCTTCAAAAACCTGGAAGGGCACGGGGTAGAAGCCAAAGTTTCCGGCCGGGAAGTCCTCGTCGGTACGGCAAAACTTATGAAAGACAGGCAGATTGACCTTGCCCCTATACAAAAAGAGCTTAACCGCCTGCTTGATGAAGGCAAAACCATCATGATTCTGGCGGTTTCGGCCAAAGGCCGATCGTCCTTTGGACGAGATTACAAAGTCGCCGGTGTGGCGGCAGCTTCCGATCCTGTCAAACCAAATGCCGCCAAAGCCATTGAACGTCTGAAAGGGCTTGGCATAGAAGTTGCTATGATCACCGGTGATAACCGTAAAACAGCCGGGGCGATTGCCAAACAGCTGAAAATCGACAGAGTGTTTGCCGAAGTTTTACCGCAGGATAAAGCTGAATACGTTAAAAAACTTCAAGCCGAGAACAAATTCGTGGCCATGGTCGGTGACGGGGTCAACGACGCTCCCGCTCTGGCCCAGGCGGATATCGGTATTGCTATCGGCGCTGGCACCGATGTGGCCATTGAAACCGCCAAAGTCGTCCTGATGAAGTCCGATCCGGCAGATATTTTAAGGGCAATCCGTCTAAGCAAAGCCACCGTCATCAAAATGAAACAAAACCTCTTTTGGGCTTCAATCTATAATTTGCTGGCCATTCCTATCGCCGCTGGAGTTTTATATCCCAAATACGGTATTATCTTAAGGCCGGAAATCTCGGCACTTCTGATGAGTATCTCCTCCATTATTGTGGCTACCAACGCCGTCCTTCTCAACCGCGCGGAAAAGGAACTCTTGACGGTCTGAGTTGCAAAAACTCTCCGTTTTCTTCTACACTATGTAGTATGTATGAAAACCAAAACTCTCAGCCGGCTTGAACAGGAAGTAATGAATATCGTTTGGGGGTGTGGATACTGCTCCGTTCGTGATGTTCTTAAGAAAATCTCCCGAAAGAAAAAACTTGCTTATACGACCATTGCCACTGTTCTCAATCGTCTTTACGGTAAAGGTCTGGTCCGCAGGAAAACTCAAGGTTCTCTTATTTACTACTCGGCAAAAATATCCAAAGAAGCATATGGCAAAAACACTGCTCTCCTTTTTCTCCGTAAGTTTTTCTCCTCTTTTGGCGATTCGGCAATTGCCTCTTTTGCTGAATCGATTGAAAAGCTGCCCGAAGATAAAAAAAAGTTTCTTTTAAAATTGTTGGAAAAGAATAAATGAGACTGAATAAATACCTGCTGCTTTTTTCCGTACTGTTTGTGTTTCTTCTTTTGGGCTATTCTGTTATTTTTTTCAGGTTTTTCCCGATACTTTTCCATCACGCGGTATATTTCTGCCGGGAAATGATAAAATCCTTGTCTCTGGGACTTCCAGAAAATTTTGGCAGCTTGGTATTTGCGGCTCTAGCCCTTTCCGTCATTTACGCGATTCTTGCCCTGCTGGTTTCTTTAATGAAAATTCTTCGCTTCCGCAAAAATCTCTCTCCTTTTATCACGAATAATAATTCTGTCTATCCGCTCTTAAAAAAGTTAAATTTGGAAAATAAAGTCATTGTTCTGCGGAATGATAAACCTGTAGCCTATTGCTTTGGTATCATAAATCCGAAAATCTATATCTCCATAGGACTATTATGTCTTGTTAACAGACGGGAATTGAAAATCATCTTGCGCCACGAAAAATATCATCTGGAAAACAGGGATAGCGCAACTCAGCTCCTGGCCGTTCTTATCGAATCTTTGTTTCCCTTCTTCCCTGTCATTTCCGATCTGATCCGTATATATCGGTATGACAGGGAAATAACTGCTGACCGTCAGGCTGCCAGGGAAACCCGGGAGAAACAGGCTCTGTCGTCGGTTCTTACCAAACTCCTCCGCTATTCTTATGCTCCACTGCCGGGAGTTGCCGCTATTAGCGATGCAGATACCCTCGAAGCCAGAATAAAATCGCTTCTTAAGCTTGAGTTGCCTGCAAAAAAGTTACCGGTCATAAATATTTTTATAAGTTTTGTTTCCCTGATTATTTTTTTCGGATTGACATTTAGTCCGGCAAAAGCTTTGGAATATCACCTTGATAATCATCATGAAAAGATAAAATGCTCTGAACCTACTTATAGTCCGGCCTATTTCACTCTGTTACACTGAATCATTTTGTCTCTTGACAAATCAATTTTATCTCTACTACACTTTGTAGTAGTATGTCACAAGTAAAATCCAAAAGCTCACTAGCTCTGGTTGTCCTTCTTGTTGTTGCCTCGTTTGTTATCGGATCCCTTTACACCAAAGTTAAACTTCTGGAAAAAGGAAACCCGGCCGTAACGGAAATCCAGGCCAAGACGGGGGGAAATGACACCGCTGCCGCACAACCCCCCTCTCCCCAACCTGCAGCCAAAAAGCCGGAATTGGCCAGTGATGACCGCGTAAGAGGTAATAAAAACGCCAAAGTAGCACTTATCGAATACTCTGATCTGGAATGTCCCTACTGTAAAATGTTTCATCCCACTATGCAGCAGGTAATGAAAGAATACGGCGATAAAGTAAAATGGGTGTACCGCGATTACCCTTTAAACTTTCATCAGAATGCCCAAAAGGAAGCGGAAGCCGGTTGGTGTATCAATGAACTGGGGGGCAATGACGTTTTCTGGAAATATATTGATGCCATCTTTGAACGCACCACTTCCAACGGCACGGGCTTTGCCCTGGATAAGTTGGGTCCCTTGGCAAAAGAAGTAGGTGTCGATCAGACTAAATTCCAAAAATGTCTTGACTCCGGTAAGTATACCCAAAAAGTGCAGGATCAGATGGCCAAAGGAAGTGAAGAAGGAGTTACCGGAACTCCCGGTACGATCATTCTGGCGGAAAATGGCGGCACTCAACTTATCCCCGGGGCTCTTCCCTATGAAAGTATCAAGCCGATGATTGATGCAGCTTTAAAATAAATTCATTAAAGCCTACCGCGGCATCGATCACCATCGCGTCTGACTGAATCTTTCTTTCTTCATGGAATCTTAATGATTTCCGTGTTAATATAGATCAATATCTATAGTAAAGCGTTGAACTTCAAATGAAAAATAATTACCTGTTAGCCGTAACAACCTTTATTGCCGGTGTCCTTCTGACTCTGCTAGTCAGCGGCTACAACAGACAGCAGGCTCAACCTGCTAACATGATGGGCGTCGGCGGCATGATGACCATGAATTCCAGCATGAATGACATGATGCGATCACTGGATGAGGCAGAAGGGGAAGATTTTGACCTGGCTTTCATGAACTCGATGATGGTCCATCATGAAGGCGCCATTGAAATGGCTAAAGAAGCGAAAGCAAAAGGCATGCATGAAGAGATCAGAAATTTGGCAGATGATATAATAGAAGCTCAAGAGAAGGAAATCGAACAAATGAAAATGTGGCAAAAAGAATGGGAGGCAAATCCATGAGTTTCTTAGATAAATTATTTTCCAGCAGCAAAAATAAGGTTAAAGATCCTGTTTGTAAAATGATGGTTGACCCTGAAAAAACCCAATATAAAAGCGACCATGAGGGCAAAACCTATTATTTCTGCTCTCCCAACTGTCAAAAAGAGTTTGAATCAAACCCCGCCCAATATCACTAAACCCTATCAAACTTGGAGATTGCCGAGTTTCATAAACCCATTTGATATAATTTTCTAGTATTGAGCCGCGTTTAATTTATGAGCATAATTCCTTATAAAACAAAAGACAGTACCCCTGTTGCTTCATTTTTCCGGGAAATTTTCCGGGAATTGGGCTGGGAGGAGCGGGATTCAGACCATATGGATAAACCTCATCTTCTCTTCCATTTACCGGAAAAGGGTATACTTTTTTTAGTCAAAGAAAAAGAAAAGGTCATAGGAACAGGGGGATTTATTGTCTTAAACGACTATGATGGCCTTATAAAAAGGTTTTATGTTGCCAAATCCTACAGGGGTACAGGAATTGCCCAAAAATTACTGTATGAATTGATAAAAAAAGCCAAATTACTTGGCCTTAAACGACTGATTTTGGATGTCTCCAAAGACAATTCTCGGGCTATTCGTTTTTATGAAAAAAATGGCTATATCAAAACTCAAGTTGCTCCGCAAGAAGGCTGGCCGGAAAGTTTTACCCCTGAAACTCATTATTTTTTTTATAAATTGATTTAATAGATTTTCGATGAAAAAGAAACGTAAAATTACCAAGCTTAAACCTACCATCGGCAAAGCTCTAAAGTCTTTGACTACAATTAAAGCCCGAGGACCGAAGGATCTTTCTTCCAATATCGATAAATACCTTTACGGGGAATGAATACAAATTTTTCGAAAGAATGGTTATAAAAGGCTGGGTTTGGATTGAAATCCTCTTCATAAAATCTTAATAAACCGTCTGCTAAGATTTTTAACATGATAAAAACTGCTTCTGTTCCCATCAAAGGCATGCACTGCCGCTCCTGTGAACTTTTAATTGAAGGAGAACTCTGTTCCATTGAAGGAATTAAAAAGGTTGAAGTCAGCCAAAAACGGGGGTTGGCGGAAGTAGCCTACGAGGGAAAATTAAATTATGAAGCGGTTGGTTCTGCCATTGAGGGAGCGGGCTATTCAATCGGCCTTCCCGAAAAAAAACCTTTGTTTACCCGCGATTTCAATGTTTACCAGGAAATACTGGTTTTTCTGATTGCCGTCTTTTTGGGCTATGTCCTTTTGGACATCTTCGGCATCAAAATAGCTTTGCCGGCTGTCGCTAACCACCCGTCCAGTCTTCTGATCGTCCTGGCCATCGGTCTGACAGCCGGCTTCTCCACCTGCATGGCCCTTATCGGCGGCTTGGTTTTAGGTGTTTCTGCCAGGTTTGCCGAAAAGCATCCTCTGGCCACACCTCTTGAAAAATTCAAGCCGCATCTTTTTTTCAATCTGGGCCGTATTGTTTCCTATTTATTTTTTGGCGCTATTATCGGCTTTGCCGGTTCTTTTTTTCAATTATCCGGCTTCGGCCTTGGTATGCTGACGGTTTTTGTAAGCATGGTTATGCTCTTGATGGGCATACAGCTGACTGGTCTCTCCCCCAGACTGGAAGATTTTAAACTGACTCTGCCTGCAGGTATAGGAAAGCTTTTGAGAATAAATTCAAAAAAAGAAGTTGAATACAGCAATAAAAATTCCGCTTTAATGGGAGGCCTGACCTTTTTCCTGCCTTGCGGCTTTACCCAGGCTATGCAGCTTTTTGCCATGACGACCGGTAATCCCCTCTCCGGCGCTCTTATCATGGGCACTTTTGCTCTGGGCACATCTCCCGGCCTTTTGGGCATCGGCGGATTGACCTCGCTGGTTAAAGGCGCTTTTGCCCAAAGTTTCTTCCGTATCGCCGGGGTTGTTGTCATGTTCTTAAGCCTCTTCAATCTTAACAACGGCTTGAATTTGACCGGTTTAAACCCCCGTTATGCCAATTTTCAGGCAAAAACCGATGTTTTGGCTGCTGATGATAATCCGACCCAAATTGAAAACGGGGTGCAGATAATCCGCATGGTCCAGGATGCCGGAGGTTATAATCCGAAAGTCTTCACGGTTAAAAAAGGCATACCTGTCCGCTGGCTTATCGATTCCAAAGATCCCAATACCTGCGCCGCTTCTATTCTGGCTGATAAAATCGGCGTGCAAAAACTGCTCCATCCGGGTGAAAATGTGATTGAATTTACGCCGGCCCAAGAAGAAATTATCCGCTTTACCTGCAGTATGGGCATGTTTTCCGGATCAATCAGGGTGGTTAATGAGATCAATAGCGCCCAAGTACAAGCTGCTGCTCCCCCCGATGACACCGCCGTTAAAACCGCTGATTCTGCCGCAGGTGCTTGCGGTAGTGGAGGCTGCGGCTGCGGCGGGGGCGGGCAAAGGCAGGTCCAAAACACCAATATCACGCCGGTGAAAGCTCAGACAGTCCAAAAACAGCAATTTATTAAAACAGTCTATACCCAAAATACTGATATCAGTCCCAATGCTTTTGAAGTTAAGGCCGGCAAAGCTGTCAGGATGGAAATTGATGTCCGGGACAACGGTTCCGGCTGTATGGCGACGATCGCTGTACCGGGTTTGGCTGACAATCCCCAGTTTTTGAAGAAGGGAGAAACAATTGTTTTTGAATTCACGCCTGAAAAAACCGGTGAATATCCCATCACCTGCGCCATGGGCGTGCCCAGGGGAATTATAAAGGTTGTCTAGAGTATTTAAAGTCCGAACCCAATTTTTTCGCGCGCAACGATCTCGTAGAGGATGTGAGCACGAAAAAATTCGGGGTGAGGAATTTAACGTAAACGTAAAATGAAGGAGTTTTGATATGGCAGATATCCATACCCTGAAATTCACCGTTTCCGGCATTACCTGTGATGCCTGTCTTAAACTTATCAAACGCCGGGTCAATGCAATTGAAGGAGTTATGGATATAAATCTGGATTCTGAAGGTGTGGCTACACTTACTGCCCGCCGGGAAATAGATATTATGGAAATAACAAAAGCGCTGGATGACACCGACTACCGGGTTTCCGCTTAAAGAAATTTCTTTTATGAAAAAAAAGCTGCAATTAAAAATCAAGGGCATGCACTGCCGTTCCTGCGAGATAGTAACCAGGGAGGAATTGGAGGCTTTGCCGGGTGTTTCGGATATCAGTGTCAGTTTCCAAAAACAATTAGCCACTCTAACACTTGACCGGAGCAAGAATCATTTATCTGAGGTTATTGAAGCGGTCAAACGGGCAGGCTATCAAGCCATGGCGGAAGAAACTGCTGAAACTGCGGCAGATAAAAGTGTGGAGGAAGTGAAAGTGACAAAAAAGAGCATTCCGGTTAAAATTGAATCACGCATTGAAGCGGAAGGCAAAGTCTTTCTTGACGATCAGGGTCAGCCTTTTTTTGATGGCAAAATCATTAAATTCCAAAAATCCGAATACCAACAATCCTTGGGCAATGGAGAGGTTAAAAATTTTATGACAAAACTCTCCGCTTCTTTGGATAATCCCCGCTTCTTAAACCCGGTCCCATCTTCCGGTGACAGCCTGCCGGATAAACCTGATCAAATAAAAACTGAAAATTCACGGGTTTCCCTCTCCCTTTCCGGCATGCATTGCTCTTCCTGCGCCCAACTTATCGAACGTTCGCTTAAAAAAGTCGATGGAGTCGCAACTGCCAATATCAATTTCGCTGCCGAGAAGGCCATGGTTGACTTCAACAGCCAGAAAACAACAGTCGAAACCCTTATCAAGGCTGTGGAAAACAGCGGTTACAAGGCAAGCTTGGTCGATCAAAAAGATACGGAATTTGAAGCGCGCAAAAGGGAGGCGGAAACGAAACAGCTCTACTCGAAGTTTATCTCCAGCTTCCTGTTGAGCTTGCCGATGCTTTATTTCATGCTCTTTGACTTCTTTCCGAATCTCATCGGCAGGTCCTTCTTCGGGCCGTATGTCGGTCTCTTATCCATAATTCTCTCCACCCCGGTACAGTTTGTCTTAGGCTACGGATTTTATAAGGGCATGTGGTCCGCTTTCAGGATGAATACTTTCAATATGGACTCTCTTATTGCCATCGGCACCTCAACCGCCTTTTTCTACAGTACCTTCAATTACTTAAGTTACGTCACTGCAACCGGCACTTTTCTTGCTCCATTTATGGAAAAAATACCGGAACTTTATTTTGAAACATCCGCTTTTTTGATTACTTTTGTCCTTTTAGGCAAATGGCTGGAACTTCGGGCCAAAGGCAAAACTTCCGAATCAATCAAAAAACTGATGGGTCTTCAGCCGAAAACCGCCCGTGTAATAAGGAGCGGGCAAACACTTGATTTGCCGATAGATGACGTAGTCAAAGGCGACATTATTCTGGTTCGCCCCGGTGAAAAAATCCCGGTTGACGGTATAATCTCAAAAGGCTCATCCGCCGTTGATGAATCCATGATTACCGGCGAAAGCATTCCGGTTGAAAAAAATCCCGGTGATACGGTTGTCGGGGCAACCATCAACAAAATGGGTAGTTTTGAATTTACGGCTACCCGGGTAGGAAATGAAACAACACTGGCCCAAATCATCCGTTTGATTGAAGAGGCCCAGGGATCCAAAGCGCCCATCCAGGCTGTTGCCGACCGCATTTCCTCCTGGTTTGTCCCGGCCGTCATTGCCATTGCCATCTCTACCTTTTTTGTCTGGTTTGTTATTTTTGGCTCAACCCTCTCCTTTGCCCTGATGGCCTTTACGGCTGTCATCGTCATCGCCTGTCCCTGCGCTTTGGGACTGGCTACACCCACAGCTTTGATGGTGGCAACAGGCAAGGGAGCGGAACACGGCATCCTGATAAAGGGCGGCGAACCTTTGGAAAAAATCTGCAAAATAAATACCATCATCTTTGATAAAACCGGGACTTTGACCAACGGCAAGCCAGTTGTTACCGATATCGAAAGTTACACAGACAGAAACGAGGACAATATCCTGGAAATTGCCGCATCATTGGAAAAATCTTCCGAGCATCCTTTGGCTGAGGCAATCGTTGATAAAGCACGGGAAAAAGAAATTACCCTGAGTGAAATCGAAGGGTTCAGGGCTGTTCCCGGCCACGGAGTGACGGGTACAATTGACGGTGTGACCTATTATTTGGGCAACAGAAAACTGATGACCGATGTTGCCAAAATCGAAGTCGGGCAGGCAAATGACAAACTCATCCGTCTGGAAAATATGGGTAAAACCGCCATGCTGCTTGCCGACCAAAACCGCATATTAGGAAGTGTTGCTGTCGCCGATACTGTCAAGGAAAACAGCCGCGAAGCGGTTGAGAAACTCCAAAAGCGAAACATCGGAATTTATATGATCACCGGGGATAACGAGCGGACAGCCCAAGCTATTGCCGACCAGGTCGGTATAAAAAATGTACTTTCAGAGGTACTGCCCGAAGACAAAGCCCAAGAGGTTAAAAAGCTCCAGGACCAAAAAAAGATTGTGGCCATGGTCGGCGACGGCATCAATGACGCTCCGGCTCTGGCCCAGGCGGATTTGGGAATTGCCATGGGATCAGGCACTGACGTGGCCATGGAAGCAGGCGGTATAGTTATTGTCAAAAATGATCTGCGGGATGTAGTCACCGCCATCAACCTTTCGCGTGATACCATGAGTAAAGTTAAACAGAATATGTTCTTTGCCCTTTTCTATAATGTCGTAGGTATCCCGATTGCCGCCAGAGCGTTGGCCTTCATGGGGCTGGTGCTTAAACCGGAATTGGCAGGGCTGGCCATGGCTCTCTCTTCAATCTCGGTCGTCTCAAACTCCCTGACTCTGAAATATTTCCGGCCGGGCAGAAGAAATTATATTTCTTTGATTGCTCCAATTGCCATGATTCTCCTGTTCAGCTTGATTTTCGGCGGTTTCGCCCGCTTAAGCTCCTCGCAGGCTATGACCGGACGTTAATATCTTCATAAAATCTTAATAAATAAAACTGTATCATAAAGGCTATATGTTTAATCTTAAAAACCTTTCCGGAGAAAAATTAATACTTTTCGCTATCGGCGGCTTTACTCTCCTGGTCTTATTGGTTATTGTCATTTTCGCAGTCAATGAAGGTAAAGGTTCGGTCAGTTCTCAAACAGCCAATTTTGCCAAAAGCGACTCTGACCGGCCGAAAGCAACCGCTGACTCCTCTTTCCGGGATTTAGGCAAAATGAACGTTAATGATGAAAAGGCAGCCGAATTCAGTATTAAAAATGACGGTACCAAGCCTTTGACACTCTTTAAATTATCGACTTCCTGTGACTGTACTTTTGCCAAACTGGATATTAATGGGCAAATCAGTCCGGAGTTTACCATGCATTCCAAAAGCGATTGGAAAACGGAAATTGCGCCGGGAGATACGGCCAAACTGGTTGTCACCTACCGGCCGTTTATTATGCCGGTCAAAGGTATAGTCTCTCGCCAGGCATCTCTGTCTACCAACGATCCTGATAACGAAACCCTGATTTTCACCATCAACGCGACGGTCGAATAATTTTTATGAATCTTTTCTTCGGAGTTTCCCTGACTGCTTCATTTTTGGGCGGCATGGTAGCACTTTTTGCCCCCTGCTGCATCACTTTTCTTTTTCCCTCCTATTTGGGCACCATTTTCAAGGAAAGAAAAAGGGTGGTTTTTCTGACACTTATCTTTGCCGCGGGCTTAGGTTCAATTTTAGTACCGGTAGCATTAGGGGCTTCAATTATTGTTTCATTCTTTGATAAATTTCATACCACCACTTATTTGTTAGGCGCCTTAATTATGTTTTTGGTCGGTCTGATGACTCTTTTTGAAGTGAAACTGATGCTGCCATTGCCCCATTACACCATGCCCCGGAAAACGACCGTTCTCTCGACTTATCTTTTGGGGCTATTTTCAGGCATTACTTCATCCTGCTGCGCCCCCGTGCTTTTTGCCGCCATTACCCTGTCATCGCTCTCACCAACCCTTCTGTCTTCCCTGATTGTCTCGATAACCTACGTCTTAGGCATTGTCTTCCCGCTTTTTTTCCTCTCTTTATTTTATGAAAAATTAAGCAATAAATACCTCTATAAAATCAAAAGCAGATGGGAAAAACCAATCAAGATCGCCGCCTCTCTCACTTTTATGATTTCAGCAGTTGTAATCGCTTCCCTGGCTTTGGCAGGCAAAATCGAGATGGACCGCAACATGGCTTATGGAGAGGAACTGCGCCGTTTCATTTTCAATCTGTCGGGCCGCCTGACCAATCCCTTTATCGACCTGTTACTGATTGTCCTTTTGGTTATATTTATCAAAATTATGATAAAGGAGGCCCGCCGTGGTCAAAAAAAGTAAATCCCGGACCCAAATTACTGCCAAACTAAACTACTTCCTGGTAAACAAATCCTATCTGACCGGCCTTCTGACCGGATTTTTGTTGGGATTATTGTTTTTCGTACTGATTCCCAAACTACAGGAAAAAATCAAAAAAACAGACCCAACTAATCAGGCAATTACGGCAGAAAAAACTGCTTCTGTCCAATCCGAGCAATTAATATCAGAAGTAACCCAAAAAGTTCTGCCGGAAAAATTTGACCTTGGTGTCTCCTTCGGCGATACAGTCAAAAAATTGGTTGAAACAGGCGCAATAGACAGGCAGAAATTTATGGATCTTTATCAAAACCGTGGAGGTTTACCTGCCGAATTCCAAAACCTTTTTGATGAAGCTTCCGCTGAAGAAATTACCGTTACCAAGGAAAACAATGCCATTCTCCTCAATCTCCTTTGGCCGCTGGGCATTGCCAACAAAACTGATTTTTTGGCGGCAGGCCCCATGAAGGAGGATTCCGCAAATTACGCTTCAACCGGCGGCTGGACTCTCGGTCGCGAAGATGGCGGCAAACTTTTCAACCGCTTCCCTATCCTGCCGTTAACGGAGGGTCAGGAAAAGGAAGTAGTTGAGATTGCCCAAAATATTTACCGTCCCTGCTGCGGCAATTCCACCTATTTTCCCGACTGCAATCACGGGGCGGCCATGCTCGGTTTTATCGAACTGGCCGTTGTCCAGGGTTTAAGCCGGGATGAAATATACAAAAAAGCCCTGCTGTTAAATTCCCAATGGTTCCCGCAGACTTATGTGGAACTGGCCGTCTATTTTAAAACCCAAAAGAATCAGGAGTGGAATCGCGTCAATCCCAAGGAAGTTTTAGGCAGCCCCTACTCTTCAGGGGCCGGCTATCAGGCAATCAATAAGACGCTTACGGAGTCAGGATTGCTGCCGAAAGTCGAAGGCGGCGGCGGCTGCGGCGTCTGATACACTGGAACAATAGATGAAAAAAATATCCTGGGAATATTGGTTTTTATTCTTAATCAGCGGGATTCTAGCTATTCTTCTTCTATTTACTCTAACTAAAGCAAAAGATACAGATACTTCAAGCCTGGTCACTTCTAATCAAATCACTGACTCTGTGGTTGTCAGTCCTTCGGCCGGTGCAGCCGGCGGGGTCAGCGTTTCCGTCGCTTATGTGGGAAGTGATGAGGAGGGTTGGAATTTTAATTTCAATTTTGATACCCATAACGTCAACCTGGATACTTATGATTATCAGAAAGGGATTTATCTTGAAAAAAACGGGGGGCTTTATCCGTCTCTAAAAATTGAAGTTTCTGGACAAACCCATCATAAAAAGGCAGAGGCGGTTTTTGAAAAAATTGAACTTCCTTTCGCCATAATAATTAAGAATTTATCAGCCATACCGAGAAGGGAATTTAAGGTTGAAGGGGAAAGGGGGTGAAATATGAAATTTAAGGAATCGGTATTAGCCAATACTTTAGCCGTTGTGGCAGCTGCCTATTATCTTATTTGTACTCTTTTAGTCTTTCTGACGCCTGGATTATACCGTCAGATTGCCCAATCATGGATGCACGGGCTGGCTGTAAATGCGGTTTGGAACTCACAACCGCCTGTTGCCGGAACAGTTATCACAGGCTTTCTGACTTTTTCACTGGCTTCCTGGGTCACCGGCTATTTTATTGCCGCCACCTATAATTACCTGGCCAAAAAAAATTGAAAGACTATGACTAAATTTCTCTCATCTCCCCTAACAATGGGGATTATAGCCTCATCCTTTCTTTTACTTCTTTATTTAACCCTGATGACAGTTTTAAGCGGCACTTTTGAGGCTGCCTGGTGGCAATTCTCAGCACTCTGGCCGTACATGATATCTTTATCTCTCGGCTTTGGTTTGCAGACCGGACTTTATACTAAATTGAAAAATAAAATTAAACATGTTCAGGGCGGCCGGAAAATGATGCTGGGCAATACCTCAACTTCGACTCTGGGTATGATTGCCTGCTGTGCCCATCACCTGACCGACGTCCTGCCAATCCTGGGCTTGAGTTTTCTGACGGCGCTTTTGATCCAATACCAAAAAGTAATTTTACTGGTGGCTATCGCTTCCAATCTCAGCGGCATTCTCTACCTGATTTATCTTCAACGAAAAATTTAATTTCTCAAAATATTTTATAATGGAATTGAAGGAGGTGATGTTCAATGATGGGTAACTGGGGTTATTCGGGTATGATGGCCGGTTGGGGCATATTTGGAGCTTTAACTTGGCTTCTGGTTATTACTTTCCTGATTTTAGGCATTCTCTATTTCTGGAAAGAAATCAACAAAAAGAAATAAAGTCTTTGCATCAGTCTCCATCAATGTTAAAATTGATAGTTATCGATGAATCTCTGGACTGTTTTTTTGACCGGGCTTCTGACAGGTGGTTTAAGCTGCATGGCTGTCCAGGGAGGCCTTCTGGCAGCCACTCTCGCCCAAAAAGAGGAAGAAAGGATTAGGACGCAGTTATCTGCGAATCGGGCCTGGCCTATTTTCGCCTTTCTGATTGCTAAAATCATCGCTTATACCATATTAGGTGCTTTACTGGGATATTTCGGCTCCTTTTTCCAACTGTCGATTACCACTCAAATCTTTTTGCAAATCACGGTAGCTGTCTTTATGATCGGCACAGCTTTGAATTTGTTAAACGTCCATCCCCTCTTCCGTTACTTCGCCGTCCCTGCTCCCCGCTTCCTCTTAAGAATCATTAGAAAGGAATCGCGAAGCGGCAATTATTTTGCTCCGGCACTTCTTGGGGCTTTAACGGTCTTTATTCCCTGCGGCACCACCCAAGCCATGATGGCCCTGGCTTTGGCTACGGCTAATCCCTTCTATAGCGCCATGATCATGTTTGCCTTTACCCTGGGTACCGCGCCTGTCTTTTTTATTCTGGGGTATCTGACAACCAGATTAAGCAACCTTTTCCAAACTTCATTTAGTAAAGTTGCGGCAGCCGCAATTATCATCTTGGCCATTTTCAATATCAATGCCGCCCTGATTTTATCCGGCAGCAATTTCAATTTGACTTATGTCTGGCGTGATTTCAGCTGTACTGTCCTCAGTAACTGCCCAAGCAAAGTTTTCGCGGCTGAAGAAAAGGCAACGAGCACACCCATTATCTACTTCAATTCCGGTGGATACTCTCCAGATACTGTTACCGTCAAAAGAGGATCACAAGTAACTCTTAATCTGATCAACAAAAACGGTGAAGGCTGCATCCAGTCGTTTGTCATCCCCAAACTGAACATTCAGAAAATTGTCAGAACCGGCACCAAAACCAGCGTAAGTTTCCAGGCTCCGGAAACACCGGGGGATCTGACCTTTTCCTGCAGCATGGGCATGTACAGCGGTGTAATTAATGTGATTTGAATGATATTTAACTATTATTAAACTATATGCTAGAAGGGGGTTTACAACAACCTAAAAGAAAAGAGTTTGGCTTTAAATCTGGACCAGAGCCTGGAAGATATGGTGAGAAAGAATTAAAAGATATTATCCATAAAATTCGAAATTATACTAAAAAATTAAATATTGCCCAAAAACCAGTTCAAGAACAGGAAAAATTAGAGGTATACGATGATAGAATTCTAGAATTTCTTCAGCAGGCAGTCTTCAATGCTTGGGGTAGGAGACCTAAACGGATATATCAAATAGAACCAATCGAACTTGCATCTGCAATTGTCTTAACTGTACCTATAAGGGATGACATAATTGCATTAGATGAAACTAGAATAAGAGTGGCAGCCGGATTTTTCTGTGATAGATTTTCTTCCCCCATGCAAGTGGAATTAACCCCGAATGACAGAGAAGAATATGTTCGAGATACACTGGATTATTATAAACAAATGGTTATTGGGCTTCCGTCGGAATTAACAGACTTCTTTGGAATAAAAAGTTAATTAAAAAATCAATGATCAAAAAAATCTGGAAAATTAGCGATATGCATTGCACGGCCTGCGCCATAAATATTGATTTTGAGCTTGAGGATGCCCCAGGAGTCAAATCAGCCAAAACCAATTACGCCAAGGCTTTGACTGAAGTCGAATACGATCCTGATATTCTGGACGAGAAAAAAATAGAGGAAATCATCAAAAAAACCGGCTATAATGCCCAACCGTCACAATATTCTTGACAGACTTCATATTCATGTATAAAATGTACATATTATGAAAAATGTCAGAATTGTCAATGCCACTGACTTGAGAAATAACCTCTTTGAAATTCTCAACTGGATCAACTTTGAGAAAAAAGAGGCTGTTATTACCAAAAACAATATGCCCATTGCCAGAATTATTCCGGAAAAAAATTATTCTATAGCCACAATTGATGAAGTAATTAAAAGAACATACGGCATGTTCAGGAATGATAAAGTATATTTCCCTTATGAAGATCCCAAAATAATCACTAAGGAGAAAAAAGCCAACATTCCCCTCAAATAATGAATAATGAAATAATCATTGTTGACACTGACATTATCATTAATTATGTCAGGCAAACGTCTCTTGTACTTCTCAAGAAATTGAAATTGCATGCTTTGGGCAAGCTCAAATTGGTAGTTTCGACCATAACTCTCTTTGAATTTTATTCAGGAGGCACAAATGAGTTTGAAGAAAAAATGGAGGATTCGGACCTTCTTTTTTCCCAGTTTTTCCGTCAGCCCGTGACAGATGAAATTGCCAAATTAGCGGCTTCTCTTAATAGGAAATACCACTTATACGGCAAAATCGGGGCTAGTGATCTTCTGATTGCGGCTACCTCAATCTATCTTGGAGGAAAATTATTGACTGCCAACAAAAGGCATTTTAAATTGATCCCCGGTCTTAATCTGGCTTAAAACCTACAAGTACAACGAAACCGTCATGTTCCAGAAGGCATGAAGCAGGATTGGCAGGAGAAGATTCCCGCGTAAAGTATAGAGGTAACTGTT
>MFJU01000038.1 GCA_001779315.1 Candidatus Gottesmanbacteria bacterium RIFCSPLOWO2_01_FULL_42_22
AGTACAGGTTCAACTGGAACAGTTGGATCCACTGGATCTACAGGATCTACCGGAATACCAGGTCCTTCCGGAAGTACAGGTGCCACAGGTCAAGTTGGATTTACAGGCCCTACCGGAAGTACTGGATCTACAGGAAATCTTGGTCCAACAGGTTCTACAGGAACAACGGGAATTCAGGGACCGACTGGTTCAACTGGCGCCACAGGATTAATTGGAGAATCAGGTCCGACTGGATCTACCGGATCAACCGGAAGTGAAGGATCTGCAGGACCGACTGGAAGTACAGGTTCAACGGGAACAACTGGAATACAAGGACCTACAGGTTCCACAGGAGCCACCGGAAATATAGGAGAATCAGGACCAACCGGAAGTACAGGCTCAACCGGAACTGTGGGAACTGAAGGTTCAGCTGGACCGACAGGAAGTACCGGATCTACCGGAAATATGGGACCAACAGGCTCAACCGGCATAACTGGCTTAATCGGACCGACAGGCGCTACCGGTTCCACTGGCAATTTAGGGCCAACAGGATCTACAGGGAGGACAGGTTCTACAGGAGTTCAAGGTCCAACCGGCTCGACTGGAGCGACAGGAACTGCCGGTGGTGGTGGAGAGGCCGGACCAACCGGAGCCACCGGAGCAACTGGCACAGGTGGCCCGATAGCTATCGATTCTTTGGACTTTGCTTATTTCGAAGATACTCTTGATGCTGACGGAAATACCGTCGTCAATACTGACGGCGGTTCCAATTACAGCTTTACTTTTACTAACAGCGGCTCGAGCAATATGGCCGTCAACTTGGCCTCAACCGGCGACTTCGTCATCCAGGATAACGGGACAGCCTTTGTGCAAATGCTTGATGACGGTACAATCACATTGGGCAAATCAGCTGTTGCTTCAACCATAAATATCGGCACAGGAACTGCGGCGGATACAATTAACATCGGTACTGACGGTACAAACGGAGATACGATCAATATCGGGACAGGAACACCAAATACCAAAGTTGTCTTTGACCAAAGGACGGCCGCTCCCGGTGCCGAATTTGACACTAATGGCCAACTTGCTTTCGGAGTAGTCGGCGGCGTGGCCAATGCTTCCGGCCGTATCTGGATCAGAGCCAACAATCTGAATTTCCGTTTCAACTCGATCAGGAATACGGCTGACTACTCTGAATATTTGCAACAAAAGGAAACATCGGAACCGGGTGATGTCATGGTCTTGTCCGACAATGATTATGAAACTGTCGAAAAAGGCAAAACACCCTATGACCAGAATATCCTGGGTGTCGTTACCCAGTACGGAACTTCCCATAACTCCGGAGCCTGTTGGGATGAGGTTTCCTGTGATAAAAATAGCGATCCAAATTGGGCGGATGTCGGAATGCTAGGCCAGGTTTATACAAAAGTGTCGACAGAAAACGGCAATATCGTCCCCGGCGATCCTCTGACAACTTCATCGTCCGTCGGTATAGCCATGAAAGCGACTAAAACCACCAGAATTTTAGGATATGCTTTGGATTATTTTGACGGCATGGCCTCCGGAAAAGACATTTATGAAATGCCGACTGCCCCGGTCTGGGAAGAAGAAATCCAGACACCGGGACAAAAAGACAAAAAATTGGTCAAAATCGGTAAAATCTTAGTCCTGGTCCAGGCAAACTGGTATGAACCCGATGTACCACCGGCCGATATAAGTGAAATCTCTTTCATCTCTCCCAACGGCAATAGCAGCAATACACCAATTTATGGTCTATTCAATAACATCACCGGACAGGAAATCTCCTCTACCCTGGTTAAAAAAGAGGCCGCCATCGGCAATCTGCAAGCCGGTTATTTGGACGTCGATCTGTTAACAAGCGACAGGGCGGAATTTTCCGGTGAAGTTAAAATCGCAGAAATTGTCTTGAGTAATGTAACGGCGGAAAATGATTTGGAAATCCGGTTGGCTGATAACGGCATTTTCCGGATCAGCAATAAGACAGGTAGCAAACTGTTTACTATCGATGAGAAATCAGGTGATGTCTCAATTGAAGGAATACTCCGCGCTGATAAAATCATCGCCAATCAAATCGAAGGCTTGGAAGTTATAACCGATAAAATTTCCAGGCTGATTTCCCAGAATGGAAAACTGGATACTCAAAATAAACAGTTGACTGCGGATATCGCCGGTATTGCTACGGGATCAGGGCTTATTAACAACAAATTTGATTTAATTGTTGCCGGCAGTCTAATTTCCCAAGGCAGTCTGACTGTTGAAAATACAGGCACTTTCAAGGGCGAAACAATATTTGAGAAATTAGTATCCTTCATGGGAGATGTCATCTATATCGGCCGGCCGACGTTTAATAAGGACACTGGCGGTTTTGCCATGATTAAAAAAGGCCAGCGAAAAGTCAAAGTGGAATTTGAGAAAGAATATGCCAGCCTGCCGGTAGTCAACGTCAATAACTTATGGGAAACCGACGAGGCCACTCTGTCAGTCATAGAGGATCTGGACGGTCTCTATCCGCCGGAGACAAACCATATTATAGCAGCGCTGTCCGCCAAAGGCTTTACTATAGTCCTGGACGAACCGGCCATAACCGATTTGAAATTTGCCTGGATTGCTCTCGCGGTCAGAGAAGCCAGGACTTTCGAAAACCAGACTGAAATAAAGGAATCCGTTATTCCTGACATTACCTCTCTCTTCTCCCCAACTCCGATTTTTTCGCCGACTCCGGTTCCTTTGATATACTCGCCGACACCCCAGTCCAGTGACTCCGGGCTGATTTTCCCGACAGTGGCAACTGAATTGGATTAAGCATTTCAAATAGGGCTTCGCTTTGGAGTTAAAGTGTTTTCAGCAGGTTTCTCATCTGTTGTTTTGCATCTTCGTCAACCGTTTGTTTTAAACCTTGTTCCCAGCTTTGCTTGGCTTTTGCCCGGTCGTTAAATCCTTCCAAATACAACTGTCCTAGCCTAATATAAATCAAGCCACGGTCCTGAGCCAGTTTTTGAGCTTTAAAGTAGAGTTTGATCGCCTGGTAATAATCCTTTTCTTTGGCGGTAATTTCCGCCAAATTCATGTAAGCCGACTCCTGTTCCGGATCAAGAGAGATAGCCTTTTCAAATTCTACCCTGGCCTTTCCATAATCCCCTTTTTTAAGATACAAAAAACCGAGGACGTTTCTTGATTTAGCACTGTCAGCCACTACAATCATTCGCTTATATTCCTCAAAAGCGGTTTCTTCTGTCCCAGGCCGGTAAGGTTTCTGATTGTAAGGGGTAGCGGCAATAAAATTGTATATTCCCAGGATTGCCTGGTTTTTGCCGTCGCGTCGGACAAACAGCTGGCTGACATCATCCCAAAAAACTAACTGCCAATCTCGGTCATCTGTCAATATCCTGGCCATTTTCCTCAGAACCGTATGTTTTTGGGTTCTAATTAAAACATATGAGATCTTATATTTGTCCCATAACCGCTCAAGTATCTGCCGGTATTCGCTGTCGGGAAGATTTTTCTTAGCCGCCAAATCTAGGGTGTCCGGCATTTCACAACAGAGGTAAACATCGGTCCGTCCGTCGAAAAAAACCTTTTGCTCCGGATAAAGATGGTATAAAAGATAACCGCCGTAAGCATATTCATTGAAAAGATTGCCTTTGAAATGATTGTTTTTAATAAATTTTGTAGCTCCCTCCGGGTAAAAAAACCGCGGGAATTTCCGTTTGTCATATAAAACCAGCAGATTAAAGACTAGAAAAGCCGCCAGGATAGGCCAAAAAAACAGTTTCCTCCTTTTGCTTAATTTCGGCAAATCAACTAATGAAGCGGCAAACCCAAGTAAGACAACAATGGCGATATAAGCCAAGAAAACATTGCGGGAGGCAGAATAAACAACGATCAAAAACGGCAGCAATGGCAAGAGGATCAGGGCTTTGTACCAGGCTTTGTACCGGTATGTCAGAAAAACGGTCAAGGCGATGACAATGAAGATGGTCGCTGTCACGTAATAAAAGGCGCCGGGATTGACAGCCAAAGGCGTCCATTCATCGATGAATTTAGTGATCAGCTCTCTTTGAAGGAAAAACTGCCATAGCAACCGGTATTGGGTCGCTCCTAAAGGCGGCAGAATAGTGGTAACCAGCACCAGGGGGGTAAAAATAGCCAGCAGCACCGCTTTCCGCTGATATTCGGCATGCCCGGTCTTTTTTGACAAAACAAGGCAAACTACGGCGGAAGCGGCCGCTAAATAGATACTAAGGAATACCGAACCGTGGAGATTAGCCCAAAGATAAATTATGGCTAATATCACCAGGGATGCCGAAAATCTAAAGCGACTGCCTTTTTTCAAAAACATCAAGAGCCAATAGAGAAAAACGGCCAAAAAAGTGTAGGCGATGATATGCGGCCGAGCGGAAAAAAATTCATAAACCGATGAAAAGAAAAAGAGAGTCAGAATAAGAGAAGGCCATAGACGCAAATCAAAAACATTGCGCAATAATTTGTAAATGACAAATGTCATCAGGGTAATAAAGCCGGCTGAAAGGAATTTGAGTGATTCAAATCCGAATAACTCCGTGAATTGAAATACAAACCATTGGAACAGCCATTCGTAAGGATACCATTCCCGGCCGGCAGCCGAGTGGGAGAAGACGTCATGGCGGATGATTCCCAATCGGGAAATGATCTCACCTGATTTCAAATGAAACCAGATATCAAAATCAATTAAAGGGATTACGGAAAGGATAAAAATCAGCAAGAAAAAGACAATCGGAATAATATTAGCTTTATTTTTCATCTAGGAATTGGGCTGATTTTTCGGCAATAGCCCGGGCGGCAACTTGGTGGCCCAGTTCATTCCAATGGTTGTCGGTTTCAAAATAAAAACTGCCGCTTGCCTGTGTAAATGCCTGCCTCAAATCAAGCCAGTCAAATTTGTTTTCCCGAAAAAATTGGCTGAATTCCTGATACGGATATTCCTTGTCCTCCGGCAACAATCTGACTAGTATGCCGTACTTGATTCTGGATTTGGGATCGAAATGGAACTCAGCCGGTGTGACGGCAATCATCATTTCCGCTCCGTCAGCCAGGATCAATTTTTTCAACCCAAGCAGCAATTTTTTGGCTTTCTCCTTTGCTTCATCCAAATCATGACAGGATTTTTTATAAAAACATAATCGCGGTTCAAGCGTCTTGGAAAGCATCGGACTTCTGATATTATCAAGGGCATTGGTGATCAGGATAAAAAAATGCAAATTTCGTAAAACTGGTATCCGGTATTGGATAGGAGTGCCTATCGGGACGTAATTACCGGTGAAATCCATCGGTACCGACTGGTGGGCCACTTCCAACGGCAGACCGTCAGCATCTGTTTTTATCCATTCCGAAGTATACACATTGTCCGAAATGTCATTGACCAGATAAAACCCTACTATCACCAAATCAGGCTTGAAGAGCCGGCCCAGGTTCTTATACATTAAATAATAGTAACTGGGCCCGGCGGTCGGCAGCCCGCTATTTATGACTTCGATATTTTTATCAGGGTAGCGCTCCCGGAGAATTTTTTCCAAAACCTTAGGGTATGCTTCATATTCCTCGACCCCCCAGCCGGCGGCATAAGAGTCGCCGATGACTAAAATACGATAGGTGCCGGCCGGTTTGGGGATTTGAATTTCCCTATTGCGGAATCCGTATTGGTTGGTCGTAATAACCACATCATGGAAACTGGAGTTGTTTGAATGAAGGATACAGTCACTGTTCTTTTTTAAGGCCAAAGGATAAAAATCTCCTTTTTGGTAGCAGGGAAAATCATAGGCAAAAACCAGTGACTGGTAAGTAGTCTGAGGTAGGAATACCCGCAATATGACTTCGGCAAAAGCGGTAACCAATAAAAGACCGGTAATCAACAAGGCCAATTTTTTCAATCGCCGCTTGCGGTAAGAAGTGTTTTTAAGCATTATTATAAATATTAACATGCTTTTATCCCCTGCCCATAAATCTAGGCGGCGGTTTCTTTTATTTTTATCGGGAATTGTTTGTCTGATTTTATTTGTTTTTCTTATTGATAGAGCATTGGCTATTTATCTCAACAAAACGGACTATTTTACCGCTATGACTGCGGATTCATTCCATATCATGGACACCAAGGAATTTTCAACCTCTTTCCGTATTTCAAGTCAGGGACTGCGCAACCGGAATGTAGTCATGCCTAAACCGAAAGGTACCTACCGCATCCTTGCCGTCGGTGATTCATTCACTTACGGCTGGGGGGTTTCTGAAGAAGAGAAATGGACGACTCTTTTGGAAAAAAAATATCAGGAAACAGGGCAAAAAGTGGAAATTATCAATGCCGGCATTCCCGGTTATGATCTGGGGGCTTACATCCATGCCTGCCAGTCTTACAAATCGCGCTTTGACATAGACAGCGTTATCGTCGGTTTCTATTCCTATGAAGATTTAGACCAATTGGCCGCGATCGAAGCGAATAAAAATCAACTGACTAAGTTTCTGGAAAAAACTTTTCCAACTTTGATCCGTCTCCGGCAACCGCTGATCGGCCCTCTTTTTGAACAGAACTCTAATGAATCAAAAAATATCAATGTATCAACTTCTTGGAAAAAATGGATCAATGTGATTATTGCCCAATACCCGGCTATCTTAAAAAAAATCGAACCGGCGGTGAAAATGGATCTTCTGGAAGGCAAAATCAATGCCAACCTGGTAGCCATCGCCGCAGCTGATCCTGATTATTGGTTGAGAGCTCTTAACGACCGGGACCTTGAGTATATAAAGCGCTTATTTTATAAAGAGCTCAATCGGTTAAAGAAGAATTGCGCCTATAATAACCCCCTCTATTTCCTGATGATTCCCTCAATGGAAACTGTTTCCAAAGATTATTTTCCGGGAAGAAGCGGGCTGGGTTATAATATAGATGACCGCCTTTTGACCATCGATTTGGACGGCCTGTTAAAAACTCCAGTCACCGAGACCGGATTCATATATCTTTCCCTGCTTCCCGATTTCCGGTCGGACGGATGCCCTAATTGTTACTATCTTTGGGACTCGCATCTGACTTCAACCGGACACATTCGGGTGGCGGACTATCTCTACCGGGAATTACCGAAAAAGTTTTAACGACTGTTACATTACAGATTGTCCGCCAGCTCCCGAAACTTCCTCTCATAACGTAATTTTTCTAAAGGGCTTAAATTGTCATTTTCCAAGAACTGCTTCAGCTCCTTTTCACCCTTTACGGGGTTTTTTTCGCATTTTAAAAAATAAAGGGCCAAACCATAACCGCTGTTGTTGGGAAATGTCCTCCTGACGGGGAAAAAGATTAAGTTCCTGCCTAAGTTGTCCAAATCATCCAGACTCTGCCGGCTGGCACGACAACGGTCCAGGTACAAATTAGCTTCCCATTCCACTCCGGCTTTGGCCAGTTGGGTAATACTCTCCCCGACAGGATCAGCACCTTCTAAAACAAATCCCCTTTTAACATCCTGTGGTATCAGCTCCAGACTCTCTTGAAATAAATAATGACGCAAAAGAACTTGGGCTAAAAAAAACCTGGCTTCCTGAGAATTTTTTCCGGCCAATGCACGACGATATTCAGCCAATGCTTCCGCCTCCCGCCCGCTTTTGGCAAAATCCGTAGTAAACGGATCTATCGCTTCATATGGGTTTAATCCCCTGGTTTTGGCTAAAGTGAGCGGAACCGCGATAAAATAGCGGTCGGAAAAGTAAACGACTGACCAGCTATCCGAGTTGAAAAGGCTTTGATAAGCTATCCCCTCGGAAAGGTGATCACCGACAACGATATCAACAGCGTGTTTCTCCAAAAAAGGTATCAGATTTTTACCGCTGCCGAAAACTCTGTTGTAATCTATAAAAACTGATGTTGACAAATACAGATCATCACGGGTATCCATATAAACTTTTACCCGGTCACCTAAATGATAATAAAGGTAAGCGCCGATACGCTGATTATTAAAAATCCGGCCGCCAAGCCGGTATTTTTCGAGAAACTGTACTACTTCTTCCGGGTAGGCTGATACGGATAACCGGATAGGCAGTCCACTGGCTTTAAACAACAGGAAAAATGCCGCTAATGTAAAGATCGTTATTGACCCTATAGCCAGTCTTTGCCACCAACCCTTGAAAGAATTTAAAATTATTACCATCATTGGAGAAGCCAAAAGAATCCCAAGAGGCAATTGCCGGAACCAAACAATCGGCAATAAAATACCTAACGATAATATTCCCCATAGGCTGATTTTCCGTAAAATACCCAGTGAGGAAATCACTGTCAAAATATATAAAACTAAAAACAAAAGATAAAGCAGGATTTTATATTGATAGCTGATATATAGTTCTAATGGAGCATTTTTAATTATATCCGCAATTGAAGCCCATTCCCCGCCAGACGCCAAAATGGATTGAATCCTCATGAAGTAAAAAAGGCCTTTAAAGCCGTTTGGATTTAAAAGAGATAATGGCAATGACAATGCCAGTATGCCCATTATCAGACTCTGTGGCCGGCGGATAGAGAATTCATTTTTAAACATTAAATAAAAAATCAGCAAAACCAACAAACACAGTCCGACGATTATATTGGCCCCATAGAGATTTACCCAGAGAATTATTGACAGCGGAATCAAAAAAGCCCAATTCAGATTATGGTGTGATTTTTGAAAAGCGATCAGGATAAGTAAAATCAAAGGATAGCTGATTATTTCCGGTCGGGTAGGAAATCTTAGGGCAATAATGGGCACAAACGGCGCCAGATACCAATTGTTGACTGCTTTTAGGGCTATGGATTCAACCAGAAGTTTTATGAGGTAAAAAGTAAGTATGGCCAGTAAACTGACTAGTACGCTTATTCCAATTGGGCCTTTTAATGAATATACAAAATAAAAGACTACTCCCATCCCCCAGGAATGGGCTGTCCAGGGCAGACCATCTGCTGTATAAGTCCATGCATCTGTTTTGGGGATTGTCCCGGTGGTCAGGATAAATCTTCCGGTATTGAGATGATGGTAAAAATCGCCGTCTGTGGTGATCGGTCTTAAAAAAATCAGGAAAAGTAAAAAATAAAACAGGTATTTATACAGTCTGATTCTATCTTACATTAGTTTTATTTCTTGAATCATAATAAAGCTTCAATTAGAATTGATTTATGAAATGGTGGCAAAACAGGAATTGGAAAATTTTTCTTATTTTTATTCTTTTGCTGATTGCCGCTTCCATTCCCTCCCTTTATTTCTACGGTAAACTGCGGAATCTGCGCAATTTAATGGCTGATCCGCAGGCTTTAAGAAATGACGAAGTCAGGAAAACCATTGATGCAGTCGGTAAATTAATGGTCCTGCCGGAGACGGAAACGCCAACAGTCGCCACCGTTTCCGATGAGGAAAAACTGCGTCAGCAGCCGTTTTTCGCCAATGCCAAAAAAGGTGACCGCGTACTGATCTATCCAACCGCCAAAAAAGCCATACTCTACGATCCGGTGTTAAATAAAATTATTGAAGTTTCGCCTATCAATCTGGCCTCAGGGAGCGCCACAACAACACCGACAGAAAGCATCAAAATCTATAAAACCATCCTTTTAAACGGCACTCAAACAGTCGGCCTGACAAAAACGTATGAGGAAAGCCTGCAAGCAAAAACAGCCAATTTGGAAATAATCGACCGTGACAACGCCGCCAAAAAAGATTATCAAAAAAGCCTGCTTGTCGATCTGAAGGGTAATTCGCCGCAGACTCAAAAACTGGCAGACCTTCTCAAACTGACCGTTTCCAAACTGCCTGAGGGCGAATCTGCCTCACCCTCTGCTGACTTTCTCATTATTCTGGGAAGCGACCGGCAATAAATTTAATCCGGCGCGCAAAAACCTTTGGCCTAAGGGGATGTATCGGGGAGATTAAACTAGCTAAAATCCGAGGTTTTCCGTAACCAGGATGAAATGAATTTTTCTCTTTAAAAAGGCCGCTTCTTTTTTAAAGATGACAATTTTTGATATATTCGAACCGACTTTATACAGTTTTTGCATATGTTTTTCTTCCAGCGGAAAGACATAATCCTCCAGGCGTTTCATGCTGAAATCTAGATCAGGCACGATTTTTTTGGTGGAAACCACAAAAATCAGGTTGGCAGAAGTATAGACGATATGGGGGAGCTGGCTGCCGGTATTGGAGGCGACTATAAAATCCCCTCCTTCCGTCAGGGCGTGGACGCTGCCAACATAATATTCCGAAAAAACAGCCTGATTACGAAGCTTGCTGCGTACAGCCGGATCTTTTTCAGAATTTACTTTTGCATGCAGGTCTATCCAGCCGTGGTTGCCCGATTTCAGATACTCCTGGTAACCTATTTGTTCCAAAGTGACCGAAGAACCGTTCATGACCGAAACACCCCCGGGAATCAGTCTTTTAATTATGTTGAGTGTCTCATTGCCATTTTTTGCCAGGTGAACCTTATATCCCTTTGCTTTAAGAGAATTGACAGTCTTATTGAGGTTTTCCTTTGAAGCCAATTTGTCAAAATCAAATTTTTTTCTGCTTGACATCATTTTATTTTGGGTATATATTCAAAATAATATCAGTTAATTTTAAGGACGTCAAGACCCGCCTGCGCATAAAGCTTCGGCGGGCGAAGGGAGGTGAAGAGACTGTCATGATGAATAATTGTTGTGGGGGTTATTGCGAACCGGCAGCCTATTCCAAAGACGACCGCAAGGCTCTATTAAAGGAACAGGCTTCAATTCTGGAAGCGAAACTGGCTACCATCCGCCACTGGCTTGAAAATATCGATAAGGAAGATAAATAATCAACCCAAAAAACCCGGCCGGGTTAAATAATATGGGAAGACCGAAATGTGATTATAAAATAGGCTTTTGCCCCTCTTTTGCCTCCTTTAAACCAAAAGGAGCAGACTGTTGTGGCTTTATGAATATTACCCCTGAAGAAATCGAGAGTTTGAGGCTTAAAAACATCAAAAACCTGGACCAGATCGACGCCTCCAAAAAAATGGGTATTTCCCAAAGCACTTTCCAGAGAATCCTCTCTTCCGCCTACAAAAAAGTCTCTCGGGCAATAATTGAAGGCCTGGAACTGAGGATTGTGAAAAAATAATTTCCTCCAGTTTTATTTTTATTAGTTGTTTCCAGCATTACAGTTGCAAACTTGAGTTGGAAAGATAAAATATTTATTATGGGTGAAATTACTCCGGAAGAAGTATCTCCAATAAATCCTCCTTGGACAGAAATTCCTCTTTCACAATGGCGGGAACATACCGAGAATTTCCTCATGAGAGGAAAAAGAGTGGATCATGGTGATATTATCGGAGAATATCTTTCTGCCGGAAAAGTTGCAATGACGGATACATTCGTTGGGAAAATCGGCAGATGTGATTCTCCTAATGCATCTAAAGCTGATTTAAAATATATTGACTGGTTAATATCAAGTAATACCGGACAGGGAGATCCTCCAGGAGAAGTTGTTGGTGCTTTTGAAATTCAGAGTGATATAGGCCCCAATGGTATGCTTCTGGCAGTTCGATTTCCATCTGTTCCCAGATTTCTACGTGCTCAAAGATATATTGGTGATGAGGAAAGCCCGGAAATTTTTTTTATTGGTTTACGCGAAACTCCTGTTGCCGGTGATTTGGATTTGGTATTTATCCGGCAGGAAACAGGAGAGCCAAAATATGTCAAAAGGCTAACAGAATATCCAAGGCCTGATGGAAAACCTGAAACAATAGAATCTAATGATAAAAAAAATACCTGGGGAAACAAAGATACTGTGGTTAGGGAGATTAAAGCACAATTATTGCCTCCTGAATTAAGAGCTGAACCTGAGGTTATACCGTTAATAGGCAGCATTTTTATGCGAACCGGCATGGGAGAGTATGGTAGTTTGGGTGAGGGTCTTGAACCAGGGAGACAAAGATTCGATCTACAGTTAGTCGATAATCCTTCTGATACTGAAGAAGTTCAAGGTTTCAGGAATGAAAGATTGGCGACTTTTCAACCCTTGCTTAATAATTTGAGAACTAAAAAGTATCCCTTTGACCATCCCTCGGAATTTTAGCATAAAACCAGAGATTTGTGATTTTACTCACATGATGTCTTCCAAGTTCTGGTAAACTTGCCAACATGGCTATTGTTTTTGTTCTTTTAGCGCTGGTCGGATGGGGAGTAGACGATATATTCATCGTTAAAACCTCCAGAGAATCCTCACCTCTGCCTACAAAAAAGTCTCCCGGGCTTTAATAGATGGCCTGGAACTGAGGATTGTGAAAAGTCAATAAGTTAAGACTGGCCGGGTAATCTTGGCAAAATCGCAAAATGTAATAAAATAATACTGGTATGATAGTAGGAGAAATTGTGACTGCCAATACTAATGGACAGATTGTCATCCCGCAAAAAATCAGGGAGAAATTAGGAATTAAGCAGAATACCCTGCTCAAGCTTACCCTGACCGGTACTAGTCTCATCCTGCATCCCATTGTAGCTGTTTTGACTAAATCAGACTCACAGCAAAATTACCTGGAAATCCTTATAAAAACAGCCGGTGCCTGGAAGCAGGAAAAAAGGGCAATCGACCCTGGATGAACAAAAAGAAAAAGATCTACTCTCAACCATTGCCCCATTGAAACTCTTCCCCTATACCTATGACGTGGCTAAAAAAGCGGCTGAAATTGCCCGGGATTTAACCCGCGCAATTGAACTGGCAGATGCAGCCATTGCTGCGACGGCTATTTTGGAGGGAGCCAGCCTTTATTCACTTAATAAAAAAGATTTTCAGGGTATCAGAAACTTAATAACAGTCTGATTTATTTACCTCTTTCCGAGCCGGTTCGAGATTTATTTAGCGGTATTTTGGTATAGTTAATCGTTATTGACAACAATCCCCAAGAAGCGTAAAGGTAGTTTAACCCGAAATCCCATGGGGGGGGAATTATGAGCGAAGAAGCTGAACATATCAAATGTCCCTCCTGCGCTGAATCAATCAAAGTTGATTCTGTTCTATATCATCGGAGCCTCCCTGTCTTAAGAAGAAAAAAATGAGCCGGTTTTTTCTTATTTGTGCACTGATTATTTCTTCGCTGATTTATTCCTTTCCCTTCGCTCCTCCTGTTTCCGCTAAAAAAGCTCAATATGTTGCAAACTATATAAAAGTTGATCATACTCATGAACAGGGCTTTATATTTGGTGCAGTCGTCGGTACCCCGGAAGTGTCTGACCGGGGAGTCAAAGCGGTTATCAGGATTTATAACGCTACTGATGCCTGGCTGGGACTGCATGAGGTTGACCATCACGCCGCCGTTAAACCGGTCGTCCAGACTTGGGGCCTGATTCCTCCTAAAAGTTACAAAAACTATACTGCAGAGTTTTATTTGGAAGATGATTTCGTTTCCTTTATTTTTGACAACTGGAAAACCGGCGGTGTGACTTATTTTGATCATGTATTCCGGACCTTCGGTCCGGGAATTATCATAGACGCTCTTGAAATGGTCATGTCCGTTCCCGAAGTACAAGGCCTGGACGCTGATAAAGGCTGGAAACTTTTTTGGGATATCATAAATAAAATTATCATCGATGCCCTTAATGATCCTGCTGACCGTAAAAATATCCGCCGGAAACTGGTTCAAATTATTCAAGACAACAACATTCCCCTGTCAGTACCCACCCAGAATGCGCTGCAGGGCAATATCAATAAATTTCTTGACGATAAATTGCATTTTGCCAAAGTTGAGAAAAGAGGTTTTGGAAAAGTATTAGGCAGATTAATGAACGCAGCTGACGGTATCAAAAGAGCTTTTTTCCAGTACAAAACTGCGGTAACAATGTATAAGAGTTATGTCATGGACGGTTTGAATCCGACCCAGGTCACTTTTACCGCCGAACGGCTGGGCAATCGGGAAGCTGATAAAAATACCCCGCCACCCTGCCAGGCACATATAGAAGAGGATGCAAAAATGGAAACTTCTTGGTGGAATCCAGAATATGTCAAACTGCCTGAAGAAATAGTCTGTGCCAACCCCGAGAAAATCCTGCCCAAAGGCGCCGCTGTCACGCCCCAAAAAGCAAATAAACCGCAAAGTCTTGAGGAGACGCAAAAAGTTTATGAAGACTACCAAAAAGCTGTCACCGCCATTATTGACCACCTGAAGGATGAAACGCTTGTCGCTAACTCCGGTCAGCTTGAGGAGCAGATCGCTAAAAGCCGGCAATTGTCCGAGACTGCCGAACAAAAGTTAACCGCTCTCAACGCTCAGCTGGAAAAATTGACTTTTCAGAACACGGCCAATCTTAAAGATAATCTTAAAAATTATATTGCTGTAACTGATAAACTGATAGACCTGGAAAAAGACGTCTCAACTCTTTTTACTCTGATGCGGGATTATTATAAAGCTGCTGATCGGTTAAATTCTCAGATTGTCTCTATGCAAAGTTCAGGCGCTGCCGCTTTGACCGACGTGGATTCATTTATGGCCGGACTCAAAGAAATCATCGAAAAAGAAGATAAGCTTATTGAATCTTTGGGACAATTTAATACCGGCAAAGAACTCAAGTTATATGTGGATATGTCTATTAGCGGTTTGAAAAAAGAAAAACAATTACTGACACAGGCTGTTGCTGCCGTTGAAAAGCAGGATCCGCAAGCTCTTGCCTCTTTCTGGCAGCAATACCCCCTTTTCCTAGAAGAATACCTCAAGCAATTGACTTCCGGCATGGCTGAAATGAACTCCATAGTGGAAAGCTACACTTCATCCCTGACACGCCTTGACGAGCAAATCAGAAGCGAATATGCCGGTATGAGGAAGTAAAAATGTCGAAATCTTTTGATATAGTAATGTCATCTTGATTAATAATATTAGAAGTGATAAACCATCAGGTAAAGGAAGGCGGACATGTACTGCTCAAAATGCGGCAGTAAAAATAAAGCGCATCATAAATTCTGTATAAGCTGCGGCGAAAAGCTGATCCCGTTGGATTTACCTGACCGGCAGGCTCCTGTTGATTCCGAGCCGGCGCAGAAGGAATCCTCTCTCACTCCAACTGAGCATGTTCCTATCCCATACCAGGCCGCCTCCTCCTTAAATACTAAAAAAATTTTGATAAGTATCGGCTGGGGTATTGGGATTTTTTTTGGACTTTCTGCCCTGATGGGACTTCTGGTTTGTATCGGCAAAGACCCCTATACCTGTAATTCAATCGCCAGGTTGTCCGGTGAGAGATACGGAGGACTAATGTTTTTAATTTCCATTGTGCTGACTGTTATCGGTGTCAAAAAAAACTGGTTACCCGGCTTGAAAAATGAGCCCGCCCAGCCTTCATCATTTTACCCCCGGACGGAAAATCACATCTCCCCGCCCACCCCATTTGAAGTGCAGTCTCCTCCCTCAAGTGACGGGACAATTAATTACAAAGCCATCCTTTTGGGAGTCGGCGGAGGTTTTCTTGGCGGTATTATCGCAGGAATATTATTAAATATTATTCTGACGGTCCAGGGTCAATCAGCCTCAATGGAACTTCTCGGTCTCTACCTTGAGGAACATCTCTGGCTTTTGTATGCGGTCAATATTTTCGGGGGCTTATGTTTGGGATGGGTAGTTTCCAGAATTGCCAAAACGAATTTATCTAAAAATCTATTGATTGCCTCAACCGTTTTTGTGGCTTTATCCGTCTTTACCAACACTGAATTAATGAGAAATTTAAGCTGGGGCATTTACCCGGCCGGTGAATTATTTACCAAAGCCCTCCTGCCGCTTTTGGCTGCCTGGGCCAGTCCCTTCCTCTTCCTGTTTATCGAATTAAGATAGAGGCTAATTTTTAAATATATCGCTGACCGGAACCACTCCAAGATTTCTGAAATCTTCATCAAAAGAAAAAATTATTTTAATTCTATTCCTCTTCATGGCAACAACCGAGGAACAATCGATAAAAGAAATATTTTTAGCTTTTATTCTTTTGTATAATTTGCGGGCTTGACCATGAATTTTTTCATCAATGAAAATTTCATCGGCTATTTTATTTACTTCATTCAGAAAATGAATTGCCTCATTTTTCCCCAGTTTCCTGGATATAACAGTCAGGCTTTCGCCGATGATATCTGATGAGGTATAAAACCTGACCTTTTTTTGAACTAATTTATTGAAAAGATTTATAGCTTTAAGATGAGTGGAATCATTCAGATCTCTGGAAGCGACGAAGACATTAGTATCAATAAATATTTTAGAGATCGTAGGCATATTTGTCATATTCGGAATCTCCGGGTCCGGGAACCGCCCCTTTTATCCATGTTCTGAATGCCCGGTATTGCCTGTCGAGAATTTTTTCTTTATTTTTTACAAAATCAGCTTTTATTTTTCCTTTAAGTGTTTGCCGAATTAATTCGGACATGGAAATACCCTCTAGGGCAGCAATCTTCTCCAGATTAAGTTTTTGTTCTTCATCCAATAGAATTTGGGTTCTGACTAACATACACAATAATATTACACAAGTTTATCGGTGCCGTCAATAGGTTATAACCTTTGATATAGTTATGTTATCTTGACTTCAGTTGAAAGAAGTAATATACCTTGCAGGAAAGGAATTTACTAATATGTACTGCCCCAACTGCGGGACGAAAAACGAGTCCCATCATCAAATTTGCCCTAACTGCGGGGAACCGCTGAAAGAAGGTTTGTTCCCAGCCCGTCAAGCCAACGAATCCCCGCTACCTGACGAAAACCATCCGACACCTAAACAACATTTGCATCATCTTGAGGTGTCTCCCCACCATCAGACACATACGGGAAACGGAGAACATGCAGTCCATCATGCTCAGCAAACACATCCGGCCAACCTGACCGTCAAAATACCTCAAACCATCACCATTGACACCGCTTTTCTGAATAAGCTGTCCAAATACCAGAAATTGTATGTCGGCGGAGGTTTATTGGTGGTTCTTTCATCATTTTTACCCTGGATTAATTTCAAAGGGTTGAATGCGGCCGCTTCGATGAATTCTTATTTTGCCCAGGGCACAGGTTTGCCTTTGAGAAACAACAGTCTGAATATCTGGAATTTCGGATTATTTAATACCTATACCCTTTTCTACCTCGCTCCTCTGGTTGTTTTAGGTTTCATCGCCTATCAGGAGCTGGTCATGAAAAAAGTAGTACCGCCTTTTTTGAAAAGCGTGACTTTGGCCCTCATTTGCCTGTTTACTTTTTCCATCAACTTCATAATTTTGGTTGGTGTGAGCCAATTCCAATCACTGATGTCAACCATCGGTAAAATTTCCGGTACCGAGGCTATTACCGGCAATCTTTTCGCAGTGGGCCTGGGCACCATCGGCGGTGTCATCGGTTGTACCCTAATCTCATTCGGACTGTTAGCGGAAATAAAGGAACAAAAGTAAAGAGTCAATCATGAAATTTGTCATTCCCGTCAAACTGCTAGGGATAGTTGTGCTGGGTGCGGCTGGATTGATTGCAGTCTTTTTCTTCCGCTCAAAAGCGCAAGCGCTGACCAAAACCGCCGAGGCTGATCTCAAACTCTCTTTCCAAAATGAAACCGTTCCTTTCAAGGACCTCAAAACTGAAGTAATCCAAAACGACGGTTCAATTGCCCAGGTTCGGGCTATTTTTACAGCCAGAACTGATTGTGACTATTTAATGGACGGAATCGGCATTAATATCAGAAACGGCAATCCCTCACGGTCAAAAAAGATCAGTGATGAACAAAAAAACAAAGGCTTTGTCGCCCTCACTCAAAGCGATCTGGATGCATTATTTGAAATGGGTATTTTCACTTTTGACGAATCGGGTTGGTCCGATACCTATCAAATGAAGAAGGATGCCTGGAAAAGATGTTATCTGATTAAAGAATACCGCAACGTTAACAACCAATGGATAGCCACGGAAGAAGAAAGATTGAGTTTTGAGCCCCTTCTTCTGCCCCCAACCGACCAGGAAAAAGCCGGCTATCGGCTCACTTCTGAAATGGAAATAAGGGTGAAGGATAAGGCTAAAAAATACACCCTGGACGCTTTGTACCATTTGACTCGAGGTTACAATATGTATGTAAACAGATTCCCCTGGAACGGCAATTTGCAGGGTGCTTCAATTATGGCAACTGATGTATACGGCTCGTTAGAGGAGCTAAATAACTATCTTAAAAAAAATTCATACGGTGGTGAAGACGATATCAACTATCTGTTCATAAAGCAAACGGATGTCCTGGTTCATAACCTCCCGTAGACTTCTCCTTTCTTTTTCAATAGATAATACTCCATCGGAGTCAGATAGTTAAGCGATTGGTGTGGCC
>MFJU01000039.1 GCA_001779315.1 Candidatus Gottesmanbacteria bacterium RIFCSPLOWO2_01_FULL_42_22
TCCCGTCTTCTTGAGACCTGATCGGAAACGGCATTAATCAGACCGGAGATCGCTTCCACCGTCGTCCGGTAATTTTTGATAAAACCAGGAATGACCTCTTCTATTTCCCTGGTATTCTTTTCTGAAACTGAAGGCGCGATGCCTTTTGGCAGCTCGTTTTTTATCTTTTTGACGGCGGCCAAAACAGCTGATTTGGGATAATCATAACGGAAAGCGCTCTGGATGGTCAGAGTCTTAATTCCGCTATATTCCTTAAGGGCGTTATCAAGATTGGCCGGAGAAAGACCTCCTCTAAACGGCAAAGAACCTGTTCCCAACATGGGAAAAAGGGCAACACCGCAAGATTCCGACAGTTTTTTATATTTTGATAAGGCCACTTTTAAAGCTAATATGGTGGGAACCAAACCGGAATTCAAAGCCGGGTCGCTTCTGGCACAATAAGGACGGATATAGGAGGGTTTTTTTCCGAATTTTTTCCGGTGCAGATCGATATATTTGGCTAAAATTTCATCGGAATACATGATGGTCGAGACCTGCTCAAAAAGAGGAATTATTTCAATATGTTCCAGGGACTCATTCATTTTCAAAAGTTTATGCTCAATACTCACCAGAAGGCGAAAGGCTTCCTGGATGTCAATAATTTCCTCGGCTGTTTCCGTCAGAGGTAAGATAGCCTCAAAAATAGGCGGCTCCCTAAATCCCAAAGATTTGGCTAGTTGGCTTGAGGTGATAGCTACCATCAGTGCGCGGGCCAGTCTGAACTGCTTCTCCACCCTGGGATTGGGGAAGCGGAAGGTCAGAAATTTTTCCCGGCCTAAAGGGTTTTTTTTAAAATAGCGGTAATACTCATGCAGCAGGCGGTCAACCACGGCTTCATCGACAAACTTGCCTTCCCAATCCCAATTGTATTCATCAATAGCCAAATCGGAAAAACAGAGATAACTTTCATGGAGTTCGGCTGAAGCAGAAATAAACGGTCGGTTATGCCAATAGGGCTTGCCGGCATTGTCCGGATGCTGGGTTGCCATCGTCGTCGGTATTTTGCGCATAATTTAAATAGCAGCAGCTACCCTAGCATCCTTTAATTTTAAAATCAAGTTATCGCGTCCCTTCCAGCTGTCCCTGTTGACGGTGAAAGCCAAATCCAACCTGACTCCGGGGGATAAAGAAGGCACCAGGTCCGCAAAATTAAAGGCAATTGCCTCTATAAATCCCGAATTTTGTTTAACCAGTAATTTCAAATGTTTCTGCTCTTTACCTAACCTGGAATATCCCGCTACTTCGGCGGAAAAGGAGGCAAAAACCGGCTGGGGATTGCCGATACCAAAAGGGGAAAGGCTTTCGAGGCAGGCAAGTAAATTATGATCAACTAAGGATAAGTCCAGAACGGAATCAATGGCCAAAGTTTCCTCCATCGATTTATTTAATATAACTTCTTGGCTTAAAGTAATTAAACTTTGTTTCAATTGTGCCAAATTACCCCTCCTGACAGTGAAACCGGCGGCCATCGGATGACCGCCGACAGAAATGAGCAACTTGGAAGTCCGGCGTAAAAGTTCCACGATATTAACCCCGGCAATACTTCTGGCAGAAGCTTTGCATAACTCTTCTCCCACTGAAACCACAATGGCCGGCCGGTGGTATTGTTCGACCAGTTTTCCGGCAATAAGCCCGATAATTCCCTGGTTATAGTTTTGGCTTTCGACAAAAATCAGCTTGCCTAAATTGCCGTTGACGGACAGCTCGAGATTTAATGTTTTAAGTGCCATCGCAGTATGATCATCAGTCAAAATTTGCCGATCCTTATTGACCGTATTTATCTTTTCAGCCAGCTCCCTCGCTCTTTCTCTATCCCTGGTGCAAATCAATCTCAATGAATCAAGCCCGTGCAAAATGCGGCCGGTGGCATTTAATCTGGGAGCTAAATAATGGCTGACACTGTAAGTGTCTATTTTTCCCTTTTCCAGTCCGGCTGAGACAATCAAAGCCTGAAGTCCGACACGTTTGCTATTTTTCAGAGTTTCCAAACCCCGCTTCACCAGACTTCTGTTCATGCCGGTTAAAGGCACCAGATCAGCAATGGTAGCCAGGGTTACCAAGTCCAAAAAAGTTTCTAATTTATGCTCCGCCCGCTCCTTACCCAGAATTTGCTCATAAAGAAAAACGGCAAACATCAGGCAAACGCCGGCGGCCGCCAATTTAGTCGTATGGACGATTGAAGAAGCTTTTGGCAGTTTAACGGGGGGCAAATGATGGTCAATTATAATTACATCCAACCCTTTTTTTTTGGCATATTCTACCTCGTCTATAGCTGAAATGCCGTGATCGACAGTCAGAATCAGTTTCGGGTGATGCTGTTCTATAATTTTATCGATCCCGCTTCGGGACAAACCGTAGCCTTCCGTCACCCGGTGGGGAACAAAAGGCATGATCTTTCCTCCCAAATCGTGAATAGTTTCCCAGATAATGGCACCCGAGGTAATACCGTCCACATCATAATCGGTATAGACCACCATCTGCTCTTTCTCCTTAAAAGCTTTTTGGATTCTGGCAGAGGCTTTAAGTAACTGTTTTTCTTCTATCCCGGCATTCTTCCAAGTTACCTCTTTCAAATCGGAATTTAAAAATTTATCAATGGCTTTTTTTCCCCTGATACCGCGAAGTCTCAGGAGTTCTTTAATGATTTCCTTATGAACTTCCCTGCCTGCGGAAAATTTTTTTCTGGAAGCGATTAACCATTTCTTCATGGCTAGGATATAATATTATCATGAATATAGGTTTTTTATGATGAAACAATACCGTTTGCCTCCCTCTGTACGCAAAACCATCGATAAAATGAAAAAAGCCGGTTATGAATGCTATACGGTCGGCGGTTGTGTCCGCGATATGCTGCTTGGCCGCAGCACCCGGGACTGGGACTTTACCACCAATGCCCTGCCGGAAATGATCCAGAAACATTTTCCTGACAGCTTTTATGACAATAAATTCGGCACAGTCGGAATCCCCATAAACATTGCCAACTCGGATAAAAAAGCCATTTATGAAATCACAACCTACCGTAGCGAAAAAGGCTACAGCGATTTCAGGCATCCGGACGAGATTGTCTTCGGTGATTCACTTTCCGAAGATTTGAAAAGAAGGGATTTCACTATAAATGCTTTGGCCTACGACGGAGGAAAAATAATTGATCTTTTTGACGGTATAAAGGACATGGAGAAAAAAAATATCCGGGCGGTCGGCAATGCTGAAGTGAGGTTCCAGGAAGATGCTTTGAGGATGATGAGGGCGATCCGCTTAGCGACTGAACTGGGATTTGCTATCGAAGAAAAAACAATGCAGGCAATTTCGCTCAAGTCAAAACTGATCACTAAAATTTCTTCGGAAAGAGTCAGGGACGAACTTTTAAAAATTCTTAACTCCGATTTTCCCCATGACGGCATAAAGCTTTTACGCAATACCGGCCTACTAGCGGAAATTCTGCCGGAATTGGAAAAATGTTTCTCGGTGGAACAGAAAAGCCCGAAAAGGCACCATACTTTGGATGTGGGCAGTCATCTGCTTCAGTCCTTAAATAATTGCCCGTCGGAAGATCCGGTTGTCCGGCTGGCAACTTTACTCCATGACGTGGGCAAACCTCCCACATATCATAAAACCGAGGAAGGTGTAATTACTTTTTACAATCATGAGATTGTCTCTGCTTCGATAGCGTGCAACATTGCCCAAAGGCTGCATTTTTCCAAAAAGGACTCTGAAAAATTAGTCAAACTGGTCCGGTTCCACCAGTTTACCGTTGATGAAAGGCAAACCGATTCGGCAGTCAGGCGTTTTATCAGAAATGTCGGACCTGAACTCCTTCCGGATATGCTGGCTGTCAGAACAGGCGACAGGCTGGGAGGCGGTGCACGGGAAACCTCCTGGAGACTGGAACTTTTTAAAAAGAGGCTTTTGGAAGTCCAAAAACAGCCTTTTTCCGTAGCTGATCTGAAAGCCGACGGGCATGATGTCATGAAAATTTATAAGACCGGCCCGGGTCCGATTATCGGCTCCGTCCTCAACATGCTCTTTAATGACGTGGTCGAGGGCAAACTGCCCAACGAACGCGAAATCTTACTTAAACGGATTAAAGACCTGAAAAAAGAATCCAATCCAAAAAAATAATATCTACACTCCCGAGGTGTATAGTAGGATGTATAGTATAATGAACTTGTCATGCCTATTAGAAAACTACCTCTCGTTACCAACCATATTTATCATATTTTTAACAAAGCGATTGATAACAAACCCATATTTTTAGATAGAAGAATCCTACAAAGAACTATTGACTCAATTAACTATTATGGAAATTATAAAACTCAGGTCAGACTATCTCATTTTTTAAATTGGTCGATTAAAAGAAAAAATCAATATCTAAAAGATTCAGCAAATAAAAGTAAAAATCTTATAAATCTACTTTCTTACTGTCTTATGCCAAACCATTATCATTTACTACTAGAACAGAAAAGTGATAACGGCATTAGTAAGTTTATGGGAAATTTTCAGAATAGCATTTCGAGATATATTAATACTGTATCAAATAGAAAAGGATATGTATTTCAAGGTCAATTTAAAGCAGTCATAATTGAAACTAATGAACAACTTATACATGTATCTAGGTATATTCATTTAAATCCTTACTCCTCATTTTTTGTGAAAAATATTGAAGATTTAAAGCAATTCAAATGGTCATCTTTAAATGAGTATATATCAAGACAAAAAATATTATGTGATATAGATTTAATTCTATCGAATTTTAAAAATGGAAACGATTATTGGGAATTCGTTGAAAATCAAGCTGAATATCAAAGGAAATTGGAAGAAATTAAACATCTGACACTTGAATAATTAATCCTGAGATATCCTGCCTATTACACTCCCGAGGTGTAAAGTTAATTGGGTTATTTTTTTCTCTTGCGGGACCATTCCTCCCAGATGACCAGGATGGGGGCAGCATTGAAGATGGATGAATATGTTCCGGAAGTGATACCTACCAATAGGGCTACGATAAACCACCTGACGGATTCTCCTGAAAACAACAGCAGGGCAAACAGGGTAAATAAGACGGTCAGAGAGGTGGACAGCGATCTGGCCAGAGTCTGAACCAGAGAAAAATTAACAATCTGGGAAAACCCTTCACCGGCTTTATGAATTAAATTCTCCCTGATCCGGTCAAAAACCACGATCGAGTCATGGACGGAAAAACCCATGACTGTCAAAAGAGCTGTTATAAACAGGCTGTCGATCTCAACTTTGAAAAAGTGCCCTAAGATTGAAAATATTCCCAAAACGAGAAGTACATCATGGATGAGGGCTGCCACGGCGCTGAAGCCGAATTTCCAGGATGAATAAGGTTTGGGGATTGCCCGAAAGGAAAGAGCAATATATATAATAATGGCAATGGAAGCGACGATAACCGCATAGATGGCATTACGGGTCGTCTCCCGCCCGATTGTCGGTCCTACTGTTTCATAACGGATTTCTGAAACAGGCGCAATTTCCTTAGACAAACTTTTTTGGAATTCAGCTTTCTGATCCTTGTCAATCGGCTTCAAGCGGAAAAGATAAGTATTATCGCCAACCGGTGAGACAGTCACTAACTGAAGTCCCTGTTTATCAGCAATTTCGGAAAAGCGCTTTACCTCGATTGCTTTCTCACTTTTAAATTTAAATTCCAAAAGCGTACCTCCGGTAAAATCAATTGATGGCGCCACCCCCCATAGAATCAGGGAAATAATTCCGGGAATAATGACGATGCCGGAGAAAATTAAAAACCACCATTTTTTACCGATAATATCAATCATGTCTTAGTGTGTATACATTAATTTGATTAAAGTCCTGGTGACGGTAATGGCTGAGAAAAGTGAAATGGAGATACCGATTGCTAAAGTAATGGCAAAACCTCGTACGATACCGGAACCGAACCAATATAAAATAGCGCAGGTGATCAGGGAGGAAATATTGGAATCGCGTATCGAGGGAAAAGCCCTGGCAAATCCTAATTTAAGTGAAGTGGCAAAATCCTTGCCCTCTCTCAATTCTTCCTTCATCCTTTCGAAAATTAGGATATTGGCGTCAACGGCCATGCCGATTGAGAGAATAAACCCGGCAATACCGGCCAAAGTCAAAGTCACAGGAATTATTTTAAAAATTGACATGACAATCAAAGCATAAACTATCAAAGCACTATCGGCGATAAGGCCCAAAAACCCGTAATTAACAATCATAAAAACAGCCACTGTCATCAATCCTATCGCTCCGGCTGTCAAGCTTTTTTGGATGGTCTCCTGTCCCAGCGTTGCTCCGATATGACGCTGTTGGACAATCTTTAACGGAACTGGTAATGCGCCGGCATTCAACAGAACGGCTAAATCTTTAGCTTCTTTAACGGTGAATGAACCCTGTATGACAGCATTGCCTCCTGTAATTGCCTGATTTACCCGGGGAGCTGACAGGAGTTGGTTGTCAAGAAAAATAGCCACAGTTTTTCCGCTATTTCTTTTGGTTAATTCTTCAAACATTTTGGCGCCTTCCGTATCAAACTGCAAACCTACCTGGGGATTACCGCTGTTCTGGTCAAAAATTACTTCACTTTTTTTAAGATTTTTCCCGGTAATGCCTGACTCTTTCGGCCAAACCTGTAAATATGAAGAAGGGGTGGCTACTTTGGCCGACTCTGAAGCCTCTTCCCTGAATGATAATTGGGCGGTCGTACCGATCAGTCCCACCGCGTCTTCTACATTTGCTACACCGGGGATCTCAACAATAATCCGGTAGGCCTCCCCTGTTTTTGATTCCTGGACGACCGGTTCGGTCAAACCGTACATATTGATTCTTGTCTCGACAATATTTTTAGCGCTGTCAAAAGCGCTCTTCCTGTCTTTCTCAGCGATTTTTGACATGTCCGCTTCCATGACCAGATGTGTTCCGCCTGACAGATCCAATCCAAGTCTGGTTGTAAATTTGCGCTTTATTTTTAGGGGACCGAAATTTATATTAATATCAGGAGAACCGACTGTCCTTTTGCTATTCTGTAAAAAAGGAATTGTTACCTCGAATTTTTCCGGCAAAACCATCCAGATGGATAAAACGGTAATCACCGCCACCAACCATAATAAACGTCTGTGAGATTTCATTTATTTATCCGCGGGCAACATTAACTGCAGACTGCCTTTGAACTTTATTCTGACTTCCCCCCGTTCCCTTAATGCCGTGACATCAGCCGTATCGCCTTTCTTGATACCCAAAGCATGAGTAAATGAGGCCGGTATAATAACTGCCAAACTGTGAAGTCCTGCCCTGATCACTTTGTGTTTCATTTCACTAATTCGTATTCGTCCCCGATGACCATGATTCTCGAACCTTTGAGTACCTCTATGATAAAAGGGTCACGCCTTTTTTTACGGAATTCAAACTCATCCTCGGTCATCACCGTATAATTTATCTCCCCCTCCCGGCGGACTTCTTCTTTTCGAACAATCTGTCCCAACTCAGGCAGGACGACTTTACCGACTATCAAGAGATCTACTTCATTACCGGTCCTGGGAATATGTCTGGAAAAGCGGCCGGAAATCATAGCATATTTTATTTTGCCCAGTTTTAACTTGTTTTTAAGAATATCTCCTCCCAGACCAAATGTTTTTTCAATCAGCTCCAGAAGATCAAAATATAAAGCGTGATCGCGCCTGAGCATGTAAAAGAGACGGTTGGCCCGCCTTTCTTTGCTCATCATGCCGGCTTTTTCCAAATGTGCCAGTTCACGTCTTACGGCATTGATTTCCTCCTCTGTCCGTCTGACGATATCCCTGACATGAAAAATTTTATTCGGGGACAGGAAAAACAGACGGAGAATTTTCAGGCGGACTCTCGATATAATAAGATCATCAAGCATGTTATTCCCCTTTCCCGGACAGGATTAATAATGCGGGCAGAATAACTTTTTTAATAGCTGACCTGCTGTTCACTCGGCACGACCTCGATCCAAACCGGACCCCGGGTGAATTCTATTTCCTTGCCGACTGAATCGGAAAAAACAGTGCGGCCGATCCGGCTTTTTTTGGACCAGCTGCCGACAATTGCTTTGCCGTCCTGGAAAATCAGGGCTTTACCGGAACCTAAGGTATCATAAAGAATATGGGCATGATCATCAACCGGGCCGGTAATCTCGGATATCTGGACAACGATATTTTTGGCCATCAGGGCTTCCTTTGTTTCCAAATCAAGATGTAATTTACCTCCCGTCGACCTCTTGTAGCTGTTGGCGGTTTTGTCATAACTCCAAAGAACATCGTAATCGTCATAACCTTTGGCAAAAACTATATTGATATTTCCGGTTGTCCCGCGCTCTACTTCTTTAGGATCATCCTTAAACTGCCACTGCCTATAATTCTTATCCCAGGCAATGCCTTTCTCATCCGTATTTGTCCATTCGCGCTTCTCGGCGATTTTATAGAGATTTTCCGAGAAGCAGACCATTGTATGCTCTGTCGCGACAGGATGATCCAACCTGTCAGGATTCCTATAGCAGTCAGGATAACCGATGCCGAACTGGTCCAAATCCTTAATGCCGAAGCGGTCAATTTGGCAAAGAGCTTTGGCCCTTTCATCAACCGTATCATCGGCACAGCGCCCTGCCCCGCCGACATGGTTATAAAGGGCATCGTATTCGGATACCCAATCGACAAAATAAGTCCTGGCGCTTCTGACCGGAGCAAAAATAATATTTTCCATCGGTGTATTGCAGTAAAACAGACCCATCATCCTGGTGATCCAGCCCTCGGCAATCGCTTCGTAGACGATATCCGCCCGGGACAGACCCGATTGCGGCCGTGATTCCGCACTGTTTTCTATCATGACAGCCAAAGGACGCCTTTTCTCATATATATCGCTTTCCTGTTTGGTATACATGACACCGTTCAACGGGCACTCCTGATCTCTGGGCACAGACGGATCAACTTTGAATTTCGGTTTTTGTCCGGGAGAAACATTGATAATGGGAGAGTTAATGTCGCCGGAGGGAGGCTGGCTTAAATTAAAAGCGGCAAAGGAAATTCCGGTTGACAATAGATATAAGCCCAATCCCATCATGATATTTATAAGTTTAAAATTCATTTAAATTCTCCTTTACTGTTTTTTTATTAGCTTCGTAAGCCATTTTTATGGCTTTCTCTTCCTCTTTTGAAAGTTCATGCCCCACACCTTTTCCATGTCTGACATTCTTGGCATACCAGCGGCTCTGTCCCCGGTTATGAAGAGAAGTCAGCACAATACCTGTGTCTTCCCCGTTAAGTAGTGCCATAACAAATGACTGGTCTCCGCCCGTATCTGAAAAAGGATTGTATCTGAGTATGCCTACTCTTTGAATAAAACCCAGATTCCTGACAGATTGCCTTTGAATTTCATCTTTTATGTGGTTTATATTCTCCTTATCCCCGTCAAGCTTGACCAGAATGGAATTTAAAATATCGGCTAAATTTTCTTTGGATGAAAAGTTTACCAGCTTTGTCAGAAGCATTTTATATTTGTTTAGATAATATGTCAGTATGCTTAAATAAATAATTATACCCGTCAGTATAATAATTAAAGCCGAGTCCATATTTGTAAAGCGGGTAAATGAGTAAACTATGTATTCGAGATTGTACTGACTTTACAACTTACTGTCAATATGCTACGCTCAAATCCCCTTTATGCCAAAGAAAACCAGAAAACTGAAACTGCGGGCGGATAAACTGCGGCTACTTCATTTAACCAAGCAATCTGCAGAATCTGTCAAGTCCCCAATTGAACCGCCTCAATCCGCCTTGAAATATTCTTTACAAACCGAAGCTGAATCAACAGAAAAGATTGCTGTAACAGTCCCAAATAAACAACATCACGTCCCTGACCTGCATTTAAAAAAGGATCTTTTAAGAATAACTCTGTTTACGGTTTTTGCTTTGATTGTTCAAGGTGTGTTATATTACTTTCTACGAGGCTAATCAGGCTCGAAAAAACCCACCTACGCATAAAGCTTCGGTGGGCGAAGGGGGGTGAAGATTAATGGCAGAAATGTATTGCGTCAAATGTCGCGCTAAAAGGGATGACCCCAATGCCCAGAAAGTTACCATGAAGAACGGCAAGCCCGCTCTGAAAGGTAAGTGTCCGGTCTGCGGAACTGGCATGTACAAGATCGGCGGTTAAATTAACGGAGATTTTTCCCATTCATAACCCCTTCACTTAATTTTATGAAGGGGTTTTGATATCGACTTTTCAAGTTAACTCCAGATTCATCCATTCGTCAATTTCCCTGCTTGATTTTCCTTCCCAATAAATTATGTCAGGAAATTCATAACTATGCTGTTTTTTAATCGCGGCAACAGCCTGAACTAATTTCTTCCTGACGGTTTTGACAATCATCACCGCTTCTGCCTGTTTCTCCACTTTCCCCTGCCAGCGGTAAACTGAAGTCACCTTGTCCAAAATATTGACACAAACAGCCAGTTTCCCCTCCACCAGATTCCCTGCTATCTTTTCCGCTTCTTGCCTGTTGGCACATGGTACGTATATCATGAACATTTAAATATATTTTATCATATCTTGACAATTGCGATAATCTTAAGATAAACTAAAGATAATATGAATATTAACGATGTACAACCAATTTCCACTAAACAGTTAAGGGAAACTATGCCATCTATCAAAGAAAGGCTCCTGGCGGGAGAATCATTTTATTGGATTGACCGTTCTAAACCAATCGGAATGATTAAGCCCCTTGAACCCAAAAGAAAAGCCCCCATGAATGCGAATGAATACAGGCAGCACATCAGAAAAATCGCGGGGGGTATCAATTCAAAAAAACCGCTTTCTCCAAAAGAATTAAACCGCCTGCTTGATAAGAGATATGAAGAAATGCTATCTGGACAGTAATGTTTTGGTTTATTTAAAAGATAATAATTCCCCCCAGCAGAAATCGGCATTCAAGCTCATATCATCATTTCTGCCTGAAGATTATGAGCTATTTCTGTCATCCCTAACGATTGATGAATATCTTCACTCATCCCTATTTATTCTGAAACACCACAAAATTCCTGTCCCGGAACGATTCAAAAAGGTATTTGAGGCATTAAAAACAATTCTTGACCTTCAGCATTTAAAAATTGTAAATCCATCCGATAGTAAGGAAAATAATTTAAAAATCGTAGACATAATGCAGAATTTTAATTTAAATCCCAGAGACGCGTACCATTTTTTAACAATGCAGGAAAATGATATTCATGAGTTTGCCACTTTCGATAATGACTTTAAAGAAGTATTTACAAAAAAATATCTAAAACATAGCGAGTAAGATTTTGAATTTGTTTTCATTGACAGGGAAAGCGGGGAAAGAGTATAATTACAAAATCATGCCGGGATTTTCTCTCCTAAACCTTGATTTGGGCCTTCTTCTGAAGGCTTAAAGGGTTTGGGGAGAAAATTTTTTTATTAAATTTGAATCTCTCCAAACAGGAGAGGTTTTTTTGATGGTTGGTTAACGAAGACGAACCCAAGAGAGGATGAGTTTACCAATCCATCAATCCCGAACTTGCGCTCTTGCGAGGCATGGATATAAATAATGCGAGCAAGTAAGCATAGTTCTGGGATTATGAAAGGAGACTTTTTATGCAGCCAGAAGAATTAGAAAATAAATTTGTCGCTGTCCTAAATAAGAAAATTCCGATCGGGAGCCTGATGAACGCTCTCGGACACATGGCCGCCGGTTTGGTCGGAAGTTACCCCAATATTCCCAAGATGCGTTTTGACTCGTATTTCGACCAAAACGGTAATGATCATAAAAGCATTTCCGATCATCCGTTTATTATTTTGTCCGCTGATAATTCCAACCAGCTACGCATGCTTAGACAAAGTTTGACAGAGTCCGGTGTTCATATTGTTGACTTTACCAGCACCATGACAGTCGGATCGTATGCAGAACAAAAAGAACGGACTAAAAATACACCGGAAGAACAGCTTGAATATTACGGAATCTGTATGTTCGGCAAAAATAACATTATTAATCCGCTTACAAAAAAATTTTCTTTATGGAGGTAACATGGCAGATTCCACTTATCAGAAATTAAAACAATTCTATGCCGACTCTAAAGTGCTTTTTCGGGAACTAGTTCATGACCCCGGTGCATCGGCCGAAGAATATCACCAAGCTTTGGGCTGCCGGTATGAACAGCAGCTTAAATGTTTATTGATAAAAGTCTATGAACAAAATAAGGAATATTTTGTCATGGTTACTATTCCCGCAAATAAACGTGCGGATTTTGAAACAATTAAACAGCATTTCAATGCCAAAAAAATCCGTGGGGCAACACTGGATGAGTTACGTCAGGTAACCGGCTGCGAGTATGGTGAGGTGCCCGCCTCCGGAAAGATTTTCGGTATTTCCCTTCTTATGGATAAAGATTTTCTCAATGAACAGGAAGTATATATGAATGCTGGAATCGTCACTAAATCATTTGTTGTCAATCCGAAGGATCTGATCAAGATTGAAGAGCCGTTAATATTCTGAAAGAAGTCGAATGAAAACCAAATCCTTATTTTCAAAATATAATCTGGCCGAGGTGGATAGAAAGCTCGGCAATAATTTCTGGACACCTGTCGACGTGGCAATTATAAACGATTGGGTGTTAAGGGCGGCGGCTTGCAAAGGGATAAATAAGTGGCATAAACATAATGAAGACGAGTTTTTTCTCATTTATAAAGGTAAAATCACTGTCTTAACCGAAAAAGGAAACGTCGATTTAGAGGAAGGAGAAGGGTATGTCGTACCTAAAGGTGTTAAACATTACTGCAGAGCAAATGAACGGGCGGTGGTTTTGCTTTTGGAACCCAGGAAAGTCAATACCAAAGGAGACTGATGAAAAATCAGAAAATTTATATTTTCGATACGACTTTGCGGGACGGCGAACAGTCGCCGGGGGCAAAACTTAATACCGACCAAAAAATCCAGCTGGCTCTGCAACTGGAAAATCTGGGGGTGGATGTAATTGAGGCCGGTTTCCCTGTCTCCAGTCCCGGAGATTTCCGGTCAGTTGAGAAAATATCGGCAATTATCAGAAATGCGGTCGTCTGCGGACTGACCCGGGCGGTCAGGGAAGACATTGACGCGGCTTCCAAAGCTTTGAAAAAAGCCAGATATCCCAGGATTCATACCGGCATCGGCGCCTCGGACGTCCACATCAAATACAAATTCAAGTCAACCCGGGAAAAAATCCTGGCAAGAGCTATCGAAGCGGTCAAATATGCCAAAAAACATGTGGCAGAGGTGGAATTTTATGCCGAGGATGCCGGCAGGGCTGATTTGGAGTTTTTGGCAAAAATGATTCAATCCATTATCCGCGCCGGGGCGACCGTCGTCAATATTCCTGATACGACCGGTTACTGTTTCCCGGAAGAATTCGGCCAAAAAATAAAATTTTTAAAAGAAAATGTTGCCAATATCGACAAAGCCGTCATCAGCGTCCACTGCCATGACGACCTGGGTCTGGCTACTGCCAATACTTTAGCCGGTATCACATACGGAGCAAGACAGGTGGAAGTGACTGTCAACGGTATCGGCGAACGGGCCGGCAATACTTCACTTGAGGAAGTGGTCATGGCCTTGTATACCAGGAAAGATTTTCTCAATTTCACAAGCGGAATTAAGCATAAGCAAATAGTCAACACATCCAGAATAGTGTCACACATTATGGGTATCCCTATTGCGCCGAATAAAGCCATTGTGGGCGCCAATGCTTTCGCCCATTCTTCCGGTATCCATCAGGATGGGATTCTCAAAAGGCGGGAAAATTATGAGATTATCGATCCGAAAACTGTCGGCATCGGACAGTCGCAAATCATACTGTCTGCCAGAAGCGGCCGGGCAGCTTTAAAGCACAAACTTGAAAAAATGAATATCAATATTTCAGGTGGGGAATTGGAAAGTCTTTATCCAAAATTCCTTGAGCTGGCTGATGCCAAAAAAGAAATTTTTGATGAAGATATCCTAACTCTTTTAACCGGCGGCGGCAACGGAAAAAACGGGCAGAAGAAAATTAAATTGTTGGATCTAAATATTTTTTCCGGAGTCAAAAAAAAGCCCTGGGCAGAAATAAAAATTAAGGTATCAGGAAAAGTTAAAACAGCCCAAACTTCCGGCAACGGCACCATTGACGCTATTTTTTCAGCCGTCAATAAATCCCTGGGGAAAAAATTTCCCTTAAAAGAATTCCTGATACAGGCGGCAACTGCCGGTTCCGATGCCCAGGCCAGAGTCAATATTGCTCTTGAGGATAAGAAGAAACTTTATTGGGGTTCGGCAGTTCACACGGATACGGTCATGGCCGCGGCTCAAGCCTATATCGATGCGATAAACCATTTGCCATGAAGAGTAAAATTAGCGGCCGGATAACCTCCGTTTTCCCTGACGACATCAATACCGATGACATCGTACCGGCCTGGACCCTGCAGGAATCAACGGAGAGGAAATATTTTGCCAACTATGCTTTTGCCAATTACGACTCCGGTTTTATAAAAAGATGTGCCGGCGAAAAATCAAACATCATTGTCGCCGGAGAATATTTCGGCTGCGGCTCAAGCCGGGAACAGGCTGTCTATGCTTTGCAGGAAAACAGGGTGACGGCCGTCATCGCCAAATCATTTCCCGATATTTTTTACCGTAATTGCCTCAACAACGGTTTGTCTTTAATCACTGTTCCTGATATAGCCGGTTTTAAATTGAAGGATTCAATTGAAATTGATCTAGAAAAGAAACAAATCAGCGTCAATAAAAATAAAAAAATCAGTTTTAAGATGCCGGAGGCTGATGCCAAATTATTTGCCCTGGGAGGGAAACTGGCGGCCGTCCAAAAGCATCTGGCGGAAATCCTCCAACAGGGAAAATATACAAAAATAAATTATTGGCAGGCAAAAAAGACAAATCATATTCCGCAGACAATAGTTGAAAAAATTATTTCCGACCATTTGGGTAAAACGGTTTCTGCCGGAGACAAAATTGACAAACTGCCCATTGACCTTCTTTTTTTCAACGAGGTGATTGCCCCTCCGGCAATTGCGCAATTCCAGAAAGACTTTAGTAGAGTTTTCCAAAAAATGAACAGCGGAGAAAAAGTCTTCGATCCCAAAAGGATATTTTTTATCCCCGACCATACCGTTCCCTCATCATCTGTAGCTGTATCCGAAGGCATTGATTTCATGGAAAAATTTGCCGTCGAAGCGGGAATCAAATGCTATAAAGAGGGCGACGGAATCGAGCATGTTGTCCTTATTGAAGACGGATATATCGTCCCCGGTTCAATCATTTTGGGCACTGACTCCCATACAGACACCAACGGCGCCTTAAATGCCCTGGCTTTGGGAGTAGGCACTTCCGACGCATCTTTTGCCCTGGCCACCGGTCACCTCTATGATTTTAGAGTGCCAGAAACTATCCGGATAAATCTGACCGGAAAATTCTCAAAAGGCGTTAGTGCCAAAGATCTGATCTTAACTTTAATCGGTAAAATGGGGGTTGACGGGGCAGTCAGAAGGATAGTCGAATTCGGAGGGCCGGCTTTGATGAATATGTCCATGGACGAAAGGACGACGGTTGCCAATATGGCTGTCGAGATGGGCGCCAGGACGGCCATTTTTGACCATGACCGAATTTTGGAAAAATATCTTGCCGGCCGGGCTAAATTTCCCTATAAAACATACTCAGCTGATAAAGACTTTCATTACGAAAAAGTCATCACGGTTGAATTGGCCACATTGGAACCGACGATCGCCTTTCCCCACAAACCGGCCAATACCACTTCAATCGGGAAAATCAAAGAGTATATGAAAAAATCGCAAGAATCGACAAGCGCCGACTTTGCCCGGGTGAATAATCTAAAAATTACGGATGCTTTTTTGGGTGCCTGCACCAACGGCCGTTTTGACGATTTTCTGGAAGCGGCTAAAATCATCAAAGGCAGGAAAGTGCATCCGAAAGTGAATTTCGTTGTAATTCCGGCTTCCAGAAAAGTCTATAATAAGCTTTTGGAAAAAGGTCTTCTCAAACTGTTTGCAGATGCCGGTGCCAATATAGAATCTTCCAATTGCGGTCCATGTTTCGGCAAGCACATGGGAGTGGTCGGCCGCGGCGCGCAAATGATTTCTTCCTCAAACCGCAATTATATCGGCCGCATGGGAAGTAAGGAGGCAAAAATATTTTTGGCCTCCCCCGCTTCCGTCACCGCCGCTGCCGTCAGCGGTGAAATTACCGACCCGAGGAAATTTTTATGAAAAAAACCATTGCCGTGTTGCCTGGCGACGGGATCGGACCGGAGGTCGTCAGACAGGCGGTCAAAGTTTTAAAATCTGTAGCTTATAAATTCGGGCATGAATTTATTTTCAGGGAAGGGTTAATCGGGGCCGGAGCAATTCAGAAAACGGGCCGTCCCCTGCCGGAAGAAACACTGAAACTCAGCCGGCAAGCCGATGCTATACTTTTGGGAGCAATTGGCGACCCGAAATATGACAAAGATCCGCAGGCAAAAATCCGACCCGAGCAGGGTCTTCTGAAACTGCGCAAATCTCTCAATCTCTTTGCCAATTTGCGTCCGGTCAAAATTTATCCGCAACTTTTAAATATCTCGCCTCTTAAAAATGAGAGGATAAAAAAGGTGGATATTATGGTGGTCAGGGAACTGACCGGAGGCATTTATTTCGGACAGCACAGGCGCTACGACGGAGGGTATTCGGCTTCGGACTTGAGTGTTTACACTAAAAATGAAATAACAAGAGTGGCTAAAATCGCCTTTAACCACGCCTCTAGAAGAAAAAAAATCCTGCATTCGATAGACAAAGCCAATGTGCTGGCGACTTCCTGTCTCTGGCGCGAGACTGTTTCTGATTTGTCTGAAGATTATCCGGAAGTGGAAGTTGTCCATATGTTTGTTGATACTGCCTCCATGCAGCTTGTCAAAAATCCGCGGCAATTTGACGTCATCCTGACGGAAAACATGTTCGGCGACATTCTGACAGATGAGGCCTCGGTCATTGCCGGCTCGATCGGACTTCTGCCTTCGGCCTCAATCGGGGATAAACACGCTCTCTACGAACCGATACATGGAGCTTTCAATAAAGCCGCCGGCAAGAATATTGCCAACCCGATCGGCACCATTCTTTCGGCTGCCATGATGCTGAAAATGTCATTTCAACTGGATATGGAAGCAAGGGCAATTGAAAGGGCAATTGAAAAAGTTATCGATTGCGGATTCTGCACAAAAGAAATTGCCGGTGAAAATACTGAGGCGGAGAAAATATTGGGGACAAAAGAGATCGGCAATCTCCTCGCTAAACTGATTTGAAGTATTTTTTCAATTTTTCATCAAATGAGGCAAAATCTTTTACGGGCAACTCTTTGGCCAAAACTAAATTGTAACAATCCTCCAAACTTAAAGTTGTTTTTTTATAAATTTTCAAACTGTTAACCAATCTTTCTTTTTCATGAAAGACAATAAAAGTAAGATTAAGAATCTTATTCAGTGTTTTATTCAATTCATCTTTATTTTTTTCATAATATGATTTCAATACCCAATATATTTCAAAAAAAACAATCAATGAGGTAAATAATTCCGTCTTGCCTTTGGCTCCCGAAAGAAACAAATTTTTGGCAATAGAATACTGTTCGGAATTATCTTTTAGAAGAAATCTGAGGAAATAATTCGTATCGACAAATATCATTTACTTTCACTGAAATATTCCCGTTTGGATTTTTCAATAATTTCTTCCATACTCCTGCCTTTCCATTTTTTAGGCATTTTTAAAGATCCGGCCAATTCTTCAACCAGATCTTCGGCCGGTGTAATAACTACTTTGCCTCCTTCTTCCGAAACAATCACTTTTTGTCCGACTTTCAATCCGATCTTCCTGACGATATCAACAGGAAGAGTCAACTGGTTTTTACTGGTAATCGTGGCAATTTGCATAATACAAGGCAATATTATAATAACAAGGAATTAATGTCAATACAAGGAAGTTTAATATTGACTTTGTTATAAAAATATACTTACCATCAGAGGAATATAGATTAAAGCAAAGATTGTTGACAAAAGAACAGCAATCGCTGCTTTTTGGGGCTGTACTTTAAGAATTGTGGCAAAGGAGACAGTGTTGGCTGCTAAAGGAGACAGCGACAACAAAAACATAATCTGGTAGGTATCCCTGTTTAAGAGCCGGAACAGATTGATATCCGCTAAAATCACCAGCAACATCAATAAAGGCCAGAGGAAAAATTTGGCCAAAAAGGCCAATGAGACAAATTTAAAATCGATGCGGAAATCAGTAATTTCTGAAAGTGCCAGCCCGACAATCATCATCCCTAAGACAGTATAAGCACCACGGAATAATAGGACCGTATCAAAATAAATCCGGCTTAAGGGAATTTTCGCCATATTTAATATCAGTCCGAGAAAAAACGCGTAAAGAAGCGGCAATTTAAAAAGTTTATTTAGACTTTCCGTAACCGTATGGTGCCCGCGGGCGGTTATAAAAAAGCCCAAAGTAGATTCATAAAATATACCGCCTAGGATCAAGAGAGCGACGATACCGATGGCTTTTTCCCCAAATACCGCCACAGTCACAGGTAAGCCGAAATAACCGATATTTCCCGTGCCGGCAGTAAAGGCCAAAATATGGCGGGTGTTGTCCGGCCATATTTTTTTGGTCAATTTATAAAAACTTAAACACAATAATGTGGCTATGGAAAAATAAAATACGGGCAGCATAAAAATACCTAAATTTAATTCCGTGGTTAATACGCCATGAAAAATAATGACCGGAGTTACGGTGTAGATCAGGACTGAGGCTAAAGTTTCCTTTTGCGCTTTGAGATACTTACCGCATAGAAAACCCAAAAAAATTATGAAGTAAAGCGGTATTAATTTAATAACCAATGAGAAAAAAATTTCCACCTTTTTTCAATTTAAACTTTGGATAGCCAGGAGGAATATTTGCGTTCGTTGCCGCGTACAATCGAGAAAAAGAGTTTCTGCAGTTTTCCGGTTACCGGTCCCATTTTTCCTGTGCCGATTGTTCTTGAGTCAATTGAAGCTATCCAGGCCAGTTGTGCACCCGTACCTGACAGGAAGGCTTCATCAGCAATATAACTTTCAGTACGGTCTATCATTCTCTCGCTTATTGGAATGCTCAAATCCTGTGCCAACTGGATAATGGATCTTCGGGTAATTCCTTCTAAAATATCAGCAGACCTGGGAGATGTAATCAGCACCCCGTCCCTGACCATGAAAAAATTAGCCGCGGAGCCTTCGGCAATATGACCGTCTTGCGTCATCATCAATGCATCGTCAAAACCCAAGTTTACGGCATCGGCCTTGGCTAATGATGAATTGATATAACCGCCGGTTATTTTTGCCCGGGACGGAATCATATTATCATTGATCCTGGTCCAGCTGGAAATCATTAATTTTAAGCCTTTATGGATAGGCAGATATTCACCTAAAGGAATCATGTAAATGGCAAAATCAAAGGTGAGGCGGGACAAGTCCGGAGACAATTCAAAGTTTGCGGCATAGGCAATCGGCCTGATGTAAAAATCCGTTTTGGCATTATTTTTCTTGGCCAGTTCCAGCGTGACTTCAACCAATTTAGCGTGATTATAGGGAATTTTGGTATTGAGGATTTTTAAACTGTTGAGGAAGCGGCTGTAATGATCCGCTAAGCGGAAAATATGTGAGCTTTTTTTACCGCTTGTCTGATAACCGCGGATGCCTGCGAAAACCGCATTGCCATACTGCAGGGCATTGGTCATGATGGAAACTTTGGCCAATTCCGCCGGAATTATTTTGCCCTGAAAATACGCGAACGGCAAAAAGGAATCGCTCATATTATTATTTCAAAGCATCTAACAACACCCGCCGCAGCAGCCCTCATCATCGGCGTGCCCGTGGGAAGAACTTTTATAGGCAATGCATTCAATCTCGATAATGGCATCTTTGGGCAGCCTGGTCACCTGGACGGTGGCTCTGGCAGGATAAGGCTCTGAAAAAAATTTACCGTAGATGCCGTTTACTACCGGAAAATCTTCCATGTTTGTCAGATAAACAGTAACTTTGAGCACATTTTTTTCTGCGGTACCGGCTGCTTTGAGAACTTCGTTTAAGTTTTTTAAAACCTGGCGGGTTTGTACATTGATGCCGCCTTTGACCATCTCGCCCGTCTTAGGATCATTGCCGATCTGGCCGGAAACAAATACTAAATCTGAGATTTTAACCGCCTGGGAATAGGGCCCGATGGCTTTGGGACTTTTATCCGTAACAACTGCTTTTTTCACGTTTTTTCCTTTCCGTTCCTAAATCTTTGATAAACAAGTTCATTATACCCTTTTTCATAGGCTTCGATAGAGGCGACAATGATATCCGGCGAAGTCCCTTTTTCCACAACCTGGGTGCCGTGCTCGTCCTGCAAAACCATAGTGGCCTCAACTGTTGCATCCGAACCGGTGGTCGGAATCTCAACGGCAAAATCGGTCAGTTTGAATTTGACCGGATCTTTTTTCTGAATGGCGGCGGTGATGGCGCGGATGGCAGCATCAACCGGGCCGACTCCGTCGCTCTTTTCCGTCGTTTTACGCCCTTTTATATCAACCGTCACAGTGGCCAGCGGTTTCTTTTTCTTGAAAGTTTCGACGTGAAAATCAAGCACTTCCAATGTTTTTTTCCGTCTTTCATCGGCTATGACCGTCTCAATAATTGACTGCAAATCCGCCTTGACGATCTGTTTGCCTTTGATATTGATGAATTTGGCGATAACGTTGCGGATGATTTTGAGTGTTTCTTCATCCAGATTCAGGCTGAATTCCTTTTTGATTTTTTGCTTAACTTCCGACAGAGCCGGGACTTTGGTAAAAATCAGCTTTTCCTTTTCACCGACACTGCCTGCTCGCAAACTCAAAAAATCGCTGTCCATCACTCTTTCGACTTCGGATAAAACCGGCTCTATGATCGGCGGTTCGGCAATGACTTTCAAAGTGGTGGCCGGATCTTTGAGCCCGGCCCCGGTGGCCACACAGACAACCGTGTCGTTTTCTTTGATCAGACCTTTTTTAATTAATTTTTTTAAAGCTGCTATAACTGTCGCCGATGAAGGCTCGACATAAAGAGCCTCGAGTCTGGCCAATTCCTGCTGGGCTTTTAAGGTTTCATCATCAGAAACGGCAACGGCCTGCCCTTTTGACTCTTGTAAAGCGGCAAAGACTTTGGGTGCGTCAATCGGATTGCCGACAGCAATTGCCGAACAGACGGTTTGTGGTTTATTTACCGGTTCGAGTTTACTCTTTTTCTCAAAAGAGGTGACAATCGGGTTCGCTCCGTCTGCCTGGACAGCGACCATATGCGGCAGTTTGGGGATAAGTCCGAGGCGGTAATATTCCTTGAAGCCTTTCCAGATATAGGACAGATTAGTGCCCATACCGACCGGGACCAGGACCCAATCAGGCGGGGAAAACCACAATTGCTCACAGACCTCGTATGATAACGACTTCTGTCCTTCACCCCGGAAAGCGTAATCACCGGCCAGATAGAAGCGGTAATGGGCGGCTACCTTCATCGTCAGATTATAAGCATCGGAATAAGTGCCCCTGACCTGGATAACATTAGCTCCATAAGAAATGGCCTGGGCTAGCTTTCCCCGCGGCGTATTTTCCGGCACAAAGACAAAACAGGTGAGTCCTGCCTGGGCGCTGTAGGCAGCCACTGAAGCCGCCATGTTGCCGGTTGAAGCCACACAAACTTTGGCAAAGCCCAACTCCTTGGCTTTGTTGATCTCGACAAAGCTCCCTCTGTCTTTGAAGGCGCCGGTCGGGTTTAAACCCTCGTTTTTGATGTAGAGTTTTTTAAGAGACAGTTTTTTGCCTAAGGATTCCGCCTTGTGGAGCTGTGTCGCTCCCTCATCCAAAGTCACTAAATGTTTTTTTTCTTTTAAAGGATAAAAATCCAGATATTTGATGACTTTGGGCGGGGCGTTTCGAAGCAGATAGGTATTCAAATCAGCCAGCTGGTCATAATCGTAAACGATATCCAAGGGCCCGCCGCAGCTGCAAACGGTCGTATTTTCCTTTTCATCCCAAACTTTTCCGCACAGAAAACAGCTGATATGGTAAAAATGTCCGTTGGTTGTCATTTTTTCTGCCATTTCTCAGGCCTAAGACTCCTGACTTTAGCTCCGGCCCGCCACATTTCACTGTTTTTAATCTCATCGAGTTCCCGCTTTAGATTCTTTTTGTAATCCGGACCGGAATTGGACTTGAGGACCCGTCTGGTCTCTTCTCCCTTTTTGACTTTTTGGTAAAGTTCCTTAAAGACCGGCGCAACAGCTTTGCGGAATTTGCCTTTCCAGTCCAAAGCACCTCTTTGGGCGGTCGTGGAGCAATTGGCAAACATCCAGTCCATGCCGTTTTCACCGATTAAGGGGATTAAAGACTGGGTGGCTTCCTCAACTGTTTCGTTAAAGGCTTCGCTGGGTGTGTGTCCGCGGCGGCGAAGTTCTGCGTACTGCGCTTCCATGAGGCCGGCAATTGCCCCCATCAGAACTCCCCTTTCTCCGGTCAAATCGCTGTAAACTTCCTTTTCAAAGGTTGTCTCAAACAAAAAGCCGGAACCAATCCCTATGCCTAAGGCTTTGACCCTATTAAAAGCTCTACCCGTAGCGTCTTGGAAAACGGCAAAACTGGAATTAATACCTGATCCTGCCAAAAAGTTGCGGCGGACACTGCGGCCGGCGCCTTTGGGAGCGACCAAAATCACATCGATACTTTTCGGCGGCACAACCCCTGTCTGTTTGTGGAAGGTAACGGTAAAACCGTGGGAAAAATAGAGGGCTTTGCCTTTCGTTAAATACTTTTTGACTGTCGGCCAAAGAGCTACCTGGCCGACATCGGATAAAAGATAGGCAATGACTGTCCCTTCTTCGGCTGCCTTTTCAATGGAAAATAAATTTTTACCCGGCTTCCAACCGTCAGCAAGGGCTTTATCCCAGGAAGGTGAGGGCTTCCTCTGCCCAATCACAACATTAAAGCCGCTGTCTCGTAAATTCATGGCCTGGGCCGGACCCTGGACGCCGTAACCGATGACGGCAATGACTTCGTTTTTAAGCACATTCCTGGCTTTTTTAAAAGGGAATTCCTCCCGGGTAACCACTGTTTCCAAAGTATCTCCAAATTTCATTTTTGACATAAAAATCCTCCTCTATCCCGATGACTATCGGGATTGAGCCCGCCATAGAGCGCTCCGTTGAGCCGTGTACGAATAGTACCTGAAGGCGAACGGCAAGCTCAGGCGGGCAACTATTTAAATAACGCTGTCCGGCCTGTGCGGACAAATTCCAGCATGACGAAATCCTTCATGTTTTCATAAAAAGCGTCGATCTTATTTTCATCGCCGGTGACCTCTATTATCAATGAGTTCTTGGCCATATTGATACATCGGCCGCGGAAATGCTCTATAACCCTCAGGATATTACTTTTTTCCCGGACATTTTTAACAGCTACCTTCATTAAAGCCAGTTCCCGCAAAACAAGCATTTCACTCTGTAGGCTTTCGGCTTTAACTACGTTCACCAGTTTTCTGACCTGTTTTACCATATTGGTAATTTGCTCATGGTGACCATAGACGGTAATGGTAAATCTGGATATGCCCGGAGTTTCCGAATGGCCCACGGTGGCCGATTCAATATTGAACTGTTTCCTTCTGAAAAGCCACAAAATGCGGAAAAAAACGCCCGGTTTGTTCTCCGCCCAGATAATGATATTGGATAATTCTCCGCTCATTTTTATTTCAACTCCTCTTTAGAAACAACCATTTCACCGATTCCCGCTCCGGCCGGTATCATGGGAAAAACATTTTCCTCTGCCTGGACGACAAATTCGATCAGAAACGGACCGCGGGTTTTACGGGCAATGCCAATTGCCTCACGGGCTTGCCTTAAATTTTTGGCTTTTAGCGATTTGATGCCGAATCCCTCACACAGTTTCTGGAAATCGGGATTTTTAAGCTGTACTTCTGAATAATTTCCTTTATAAAATAATTCCTGCCACTGGCGGACCATACCTAAATAATTGTTATTTAAAAGGGCAATTTTCACTTCCGTTTTTTCCTGAACGATCGTCGCTAATTCCTGCAAAGTCATCTGTATGCCTCCGTCCCCGATGGTTATCCAGACCTCACGGGCCGGATCGCCCAGTTTAGCTCCCATGCCTGCCGGCAGGGCAAATCCCATTGTGCCTAAGCCCCCTGAAGTAAAATGGCTATTGTATTTCCGGTACTGGTAATAGCGGGCGGCATACATCTGATTCTGGCCCACATCTGCTACAATGGTCGCCTCAAAATCCGTCTGTCTGGCTATTTCATTAATAACCTGGGCAGATTTTAATTTCGGGCTTTCCAGTTCCTTGGTAAAAACTTTATCCTTTTCTTCTTTTTTCCAAACCTCAAACTTTTTAAGCCAGAGGGGATTTTTCTTCTGTTGAAGAAACGGCAGCAATTGCTTTAATACCAATTTGGCATCCCCGACCACACCCAAAGCTGGCATGATATTTTTGCCGATTTCAGACGGGTCAATGTCAATATGAATGATTTTGGCCTGCGGAGCATAAAGAGAAGTTTTACTGGTTACCCTGTCATGGAAGCGCATGCCGACGGCCAGTAAAACATCCGTTTCCAGGGGCGCGCGGTTGGCGGCAACGTTGCCGTGCATGCCCGGCATGCCCATATAAAGAGGGTGATTTTGGGGAATAGTCGAAAGCCCGAGCTGGGTTAAAGTCACCGGAATATCCTGTTTTTCAGCAACAGAAAGGAGGGTTTTGCCGTCTCCTGACAAAAGGACACCGTGTCCGGCCACAATCAACGGCCTTTCGGCATTATTAAGAAGATCGGCAATTTCAGCAAGCTCTTCTTTAGTTGCCGTCAATTTCAATCTGTTTTTAAGATGTTCATTATTTTCCTTATACTGGAACTGCGCATAATTGACCTGGGCGTCTTTAGTGATATCGATCAGGACCGGTCCGGGACGGCCGGAGACAGCCAGAAAAAACGCTTCACTGAAAACAGAAGCAATATCTTCTGTCTTTGTCACCAAATAATTGTGTTTGGTAACAGGTAAAGTAACTCCCAACATATCCGCTTCCTGGAAAGCGTCCGTACCCAAAAGCGACGAGGGTACCTGGCCGGTGATCGCGACTATGGGAATGGAATCAAGCATGGCATCAGCCAAACCGGTCACCAAATTAGTAGCCCCCGGACCGGAAGTGGCGAAACAAACACCGGGTCTGCCGGTTACCCAGGCATAACCTTCGGCCGCATGGGCTGCCCCCTGTTCATGCCGCACCAGAACATGCCTCAATTCAGGATATTTATAGAGAGCGTCATAGATCGGAATGTTAGCCCCGCCCGGATAACCGAAAATTGCAGTGACGCCTGCCCGCAATAAACATTCACAGATGATTTCCGCTCCCTGGACTTTCTGACCTGTTTTTAATCTGGTTTTCATAGTTAACTGGTGATAGCGCCCAATGAGGCGCTTCCCACTAATTTGGCGTATTTGGCCAGGACCCCCCGCCGGTATTTCGGCTGAGGTTTCCGCCATAATGCCTGTCTTTTTCTAATCTCAGCAGCTGTTATTTTTAATTCAACTGTTCCGCGATCAGCATCAATATCCACAGTATCCCCGTCCTTAACCAAAGCAATCAGTCCTCCTTCATAGGCTTCCGGTGAAATATGGCCGACCATGATGCCGTGGGTGCCGCCGGAGAATCGGCCGTCAGTAATAAGGGCTACGTCTTGGCCAAGTCCGGCCCCCATCAAAGCAGAAGAGGGTGAAAGCATTTCGCGCATGCCCGGACCGCCTTTGGGGCCTTCGTAACGGATTACTACCACGTCGCCTTTTTTTATTTTGCCTGCCAAAATCGCCTCGAGAACTGATTCTTCATTTTCAAAGACTCTCGCCGGACCTTTGTGACGGGTGATTCCCGAACCGGCCAGTTTGATGACGGAACCCTCAGGAGCCAGATTGCCGTAAAGAATTCTGACATGGCTGTTTTTTCCGCTTAACGGTTTTTCCAGACTGTAAATGACATCCTGGCCGGCCGGCCTGGTTGGAGCATTCCGTAAATTTTCGGCTACAGTCATGCCGGTAACCGTCAGGCATTCACCATGGAGTAAATCTTTTTCCAAAAGCATCTTCATGACCATGGGAACTCCGCCGATTGTGTGCAAATCCTCCATGACGTATTTGCCGAAAGGTTTAAAATTGCCGATTAAAGGCACTTTTTTGGCGATCTTGGCAAAATCGGCAAGGGTCAGTTTCACGCCGGCTTCATGGGCGATAGCCAGAAGATGCAAAACGGCATTGGTCGAGCCGCCGATAGCCAGTACAAAAGTCACGGCATTCTCAAAAGCCTCCCTGGTCAAAATATCACGTGCTCTTATCCCTTTTTTCAAAAGATAAAACAGTGCTCCCACGCTTTTCCGGCAATCTTTTATCTTTTTTTTTGACAGCCTGTTTTGCCGGTCACCGGCCAGGTTTGAAGATGAATAAGGCAGACTGATACCTAAAACTTCAAGACTTGAAGCCATGGTATTGGCGGTATACATCCCGCCGCATGCCCCAAAGCCGGGACAGGACGCACATTCGACATCATGAAATTCCTTATCCTTCATTTTGCCGGCACTCCGGGCGCCGATGGCTTCAAAAATCGAAACTACGGTCAGATCCCGGCCGTGCAGCTTCCCCGGTAAAATACTGCCGCCATAAAGAACTAAACCGATGGCATTATTTCTGGCCAATCCCATGGCAGCTGCCGGAATGGTCTTGTCGCAGCCGCAAAGAGCAATTAATCCGTCAGCACTGTAGGCTTCATGCGAAGTTTCGATACAATCGGCTATCAGATCCCGGGAGACCAGGGAATACTTCATACCCTCCATGCCCATGGTTTCACCGTCGGTGACAACCGGTGTTCCGAATAAAAACGGTTTACCCCCTTGTTTTTCAATTTCAGAAGTTACCATTTCTCCCAACGCCTGAATATGGGCATTGCAGGGAGTGGCGTTGGTAAACGGACAGGCTACGGTGACAATCGGTTTTTGGAAATCCTCATCGCGGAAATTGACAGCACGCAACATCGCGCGGGCCCCCGCCCTTTTGACCCAATCGCGGCCGCCAACCGTCCCAGTCAGCAGGTGACTTCTCCATTTCAGTTTATTAGTACTCATATAATAAAATAAGCCTCCAATATTGGAGGCTTTAATCGTCTATTTAAAAAGTTCGGCCCGTCTGCCTCCCAATATTTATCCCTGTCCAATGACAGGGACAATAATCGGGAGGATATTGATTTGATTGTGACGCGCCATATTTATTTTATATATACCAGAAAGAATTTTCTTTTTCAAGCTTTTCTGCTTTTACGGACGGTTTTAAGAACCAATGTTTTCCTGCTTTTCAAAGCCAAATATGCCCCTCCGAAACCGGTAAAAGTAACCAGGAAAGTCACCAGCGGCTTGACCGGTAAAAGAATCAAAATCCAATATATAATAAGACCGGCTACCAATGACCAAATTTCCTGTCTCTCTTCACCGAACCGCCCCATTAGAAGCGATCCGATAAGATAAATCACCGGAATCCTGGCCAGGTACAATGAAAAACAGTATAAAAGGGCCAGGAGTAAAGCTAGTGGAATCCCCAGAATAGTCACTGCCAAAACTATAAAAACAAGCGTAAAAATAAAAATGCTTAATAAACCAAACAAAAATGACTTTAATGGCCGGGTTTTAATAAAATCGGATGCCCGCATGGTAAATTTCGGGAAAAACAGCAAAAAAGCGATTCCCATGATCAAGGTGAAGATGAAACTGCCGATGGAAACAGCACCGCCTGCTTTGCCGGCTGCATTCCTGATTTTGGACTCCGCTCCTTCCTCCGTCCGGTTGAAATATACCCTACCTCCTACCCGCGTATCATCAACCGAAGATTTTTCGTTGCTCCAATAAGTCATATTTCCGCTGATATTGGCATTTGGAGTCAGTCTTATGCTGCCGATGGCTGCCTCAACATCTCCTCCCACATTGTTGGCAATGGTCAAATTGCCTCCGGCTACTTTGACGTATTTTCCCACCGGTGAAGTCAAATTTAGATTTCCGAAAGCCGCAGCCAAACCACCGACTATTTCCCCTTCCCCTGTAAAGTCTACATTACCGGCAGCCAATGAAGCATTGCGGCCGATAGTCCCTGATATATTGATATTGCCTCCGGCCAAACGCAGATTCTGGCTAACATCCCCTGAAATATTAATCTGTCCGCCGGCTACCAGAAGATCACCGTTAATCGTCCCGCTAATATAAACCTGTCCTGCGGCGGCATAAACATCGCCGTTGACCGTGCCTTCTATTTCCACTCTTTCCGCCGCGGCAAAAACATCATGGTCGACAATTTCATCACTCTCTATGCGATAAACTTTAATTGAGGAGTCTGAATTCTGTGCCAATACGTGGGTGATCGGAAGGATAAGAAAAAGGAGAAAGAACAGTAAAAGCTTTTTCATAATGACTATTCTATATAAAATCAGGCTTTGCAGTCAAATAAAATTGACTTATAAAGCAGATTCTAATTCTTTCAAAATCTCCGAAAACTCAATCGGACTGACAATTTTAACGCCCTGGACATTTTTTATAACTTGCAGGTCTTTATCACCGGACACTAGGTAGTCTGCTTCTCCTACCACTGCGCATGCCAACAAAAAATCGTCTTTTTTATCCCTCGTCACTTTGGGTATCAGTTCAGTTATTTCGGGTATTACATCAGCAACTTTGGTTAACACTTCCAATAATTCTTGTGCGTCCGCTTTTGATATTCGGCTTGAAAGATACTTTTTTCCGGTGAGTTTTTGATTGAGCTCATTAATGACATTATGGGGCAATAGAAGTTTATATTTGCTCTCAAATCCCGCTTCAATTATGGTCGTGATTATCTTATCTTTATCGCTTTTTAAGAGATAGCTGATAAAAATATTAGTGTCAAATAAAACTCTCATGGGGAATGTAATGAAGCCTATCTTTCAAATTTAATTTTCCCTTCTTTTTCCAAATCCTCCACAAGCTCCCGGCTGAAGCGATTGGCTATATCATCTGCCTCCTGTTCAATCAGTTTTCCTTTAACCCGAACTTGTACCCGGGTACGTACCTGACGAAGTCTTGCCAATGCTTCCTTTTGTCTTGCCCGTTCCCGAGTCTCTTTTAATACTTTTAAATCTTCTATGGAAACAATTGCCACAACCGGCTCTCCGCGGTTTTCTACGATTACTTCGGGATATTTACCACGGGATACTTGACTGACAATTGAACCGAAGTTGTTTTTTACCTGGCTGGCCGGAATAGTTTTTGATGACTGCATTATTTATTTGAACAAAATATTAACTAATATATTAGCTATAATAATGGACAATTAGTATTTAGTCAAGACAAAGCCGGTTAAAAGCTCAAGGGTAAGATGGGAGCCGATAAACCCGGCAACTCCGGTAACTAGTATCTTCATTCTTCTTCGGAAATTCCGGCAGGAGATGTTGATATTTGCAAATTCTCCAAATCCGCAGATTCAGTGGCTTCTGTCGGAGTCGGTTCCGGTTCGGGATATTCCCATTGCTGTCCGAATGACAGATTACGGTAAAGAATCAGACTGTCATCCTCATATTCTTTTACAAAATCTGCATCCTTATCCAAAAACTGGTATTTATGCCAATCCGCATCTTTGGCCAAAATAATGTACTTAACATCGATAGGCGACAGATCCCGGCTCCAGTCAACCCGGTAATCCACGTTCTCCCCCAATAAATTCTTACCGGTATTCTCCATGGCCAGTAAGCCTTCCACATGAAGGGTTTCAGGATTCCGTTCAAAATTCGAAAGGGAAATATTTTCCAGGTTTTGCGCTGATATGACAGGCTTCTTAAAAAAGTAAACGGCCGGATTGGCAGAGACAATATTGTTATTAAAATGCAATTTAAGATAATGGTGCCACGGGAAAAAAAGCGTCAGGAATTGTCCTTTATCGTCCGATATAACTTTATTGACTTTCTGCCAACCCTCGGGGTAAAAGACCGGTTTTAATTGTCTATAGAAACCCCAGAAGAGGGGCAAGCTGTTAAAAATCAGCAAAAGTATTAAAACTGCCGAAAGGGTAAACTGCTTCCAACCTGATATTTTTGGGAATATTGAAGACAAGCCTAAAGGAGCAAAAAAAGCATAAAACAGAAAGATGGCAGACACCAGTTTTTGCGGTTCCCTAAACCCTCTCAGAATAGGTATTTTCTCGTAAAACCAAAGAATGGACTGTGACAGATGGGGGGAGGCAATACCAATGGCCAGGTCCAGGCCTAACAGAAAAAAAAGTGCCAACGCCACCAACAGGGTAGTATTTTTCCTTTTCAAAAGCTCTTTGATGAATCCTAAAATGGACAAGCTTAACAAGCCCAGAGTGACTGCCGGCCATAGGGGAAAAAGTTGCTTCGGCAATAAATAATATTTATAAAGCTCGGGCCAAAAGCCGTAACCGGACAGCAAGTTGAAAAGAACACCCAGTTTCGGGTCGGCTACAGATCGAAAAGCCATTAGTTCCTCCCGGGTAACCAAAGATAATGAGGCGGATAAATCGTTGCCGATAATAAAGCCTGTCAGCCAGTTGGCATTAAGCAAAAGGAAAATAATGAGAAAGCCCAGTATTTTTAAGAGAAAGTCCTTTGGTTTCCCGATTTGCTCCCCTTCTAAAATCAGAAAGGCCAAAAGATAAATCAGGAAAAAAATGGCAGCAATGAAAAAAAAATGCAGGGAAACGGTAGCTAAAAGTGTCCAGAATAAAGCCAGAAAAACAGCCGTCATAAATTTTTTTGACCGTAAAAAGAACTGTAAAAGAACAATCGACCAGGGCAAAAGGGCATAGCCGAACATTAAAAGCCACTGGCCGGCAACCAGCCTCTGATAAACAAAGGGATTAATAATGTAAATCAATCCTGATAAGAGCCTCACGGTTAGGTTATTTGAAGGAATCAGAAAATACATGCCGAATGCAGCCGTAAAGAATGTCAGAATCAACAGGAATTTATGAAGAATAAAAGAGGGGATAAAATTTCCCAGTATAGAAAAAAATGAACCGGAGAGAAAATCGGCCGAGGAGAACATAGGAGCGGGATAGTTCGGCCCCATCGGCAAATCAAGAGCGATGATATAGCCCGGCAAAAGAAGGGGCAGAACGATAAAAGCAACCATTAGGGTAATAAAAAAAATGGCGGTCAAGTGCTGGATTATTTTCATGAATGGTTAGGGATTGACACCGGCGATGATCAGTATATCAAAACCGGCAGGTACGGAAGCCTGGGAACTTTTCATATCAGAGAGCTTGAGAATATCCTGAAAAAGAGTTACAAAATTCTCTTTGTTGTCTTTGACTGCCACTTCCCAATTCGGATAATCGCCTTCGCTGTTGCCTGTTTCTATATTTTTAAAGCCGGCTTCTTTCAGTTTAGCGGCAGTCGTGGCTGCCAGACCTCTAATATCGGTCCCGTTTTGAACCATTATTTTCAGGATGCTTGTCTCATCTGTAATTTTGGCAACCGGAATTACTGTCGGTGTCGGTTCAGCTGTCGGAGTCGGCGTAATGACAGTCGGAGACGGCGCGGGAGTACTCTTTTTGGGCATCTTAAACATTTTGGCTAGTTTTATATCAGGAATTTTAGGCAGCTTGAATTTCAAAAGCCTGATTTGAGGATACAAGAAATATCCGGCAACGATAATTACCGCGGCTATGGAAAAAACGGTAAATAATCTACTATATCTTCCGAAAAATTTCCCTTTTTCTCTTAACGGCCGGACTTCCAATCTTTTTAAGGAAAACGATCCCCTATTGACTAAGCGTGTGCTTTCCCCCTCTGCCCGGGGTAGGGTATCGGGCGGGATCTGTCTGGATCTTATTAACATAATAATTTCCTGGATTGTACCGATAAAAAGAAATAGGAAAGTGTAGTTGCCCAAGCTGTCAGCTAATTCTTTTTTCTGAATTAATGTCGCCAGTAGTGCTGATAAAATCAGGGATAGTGCCACCATAATGGCGATACGGCCGCTAAATTTCCTAATAAGAAATGAGAGAAGAATATAACCTGCCAGGCTGGCAAGGAATCCTCCCAAAAGAGGATACAGAAGGACGGTCGTCACCAGGCTGATAAGGATTGCCGGGGCCACTGACTTTGTTTGCCTGTTTGATGTCTGAAATAAAAATTTCCTGATAAAATTGAGAAAATCTTCTCTGGTCTGTAAGTAAAGCAAGACCCCGCCGGTAAATAACAGGTAAGCATCAATCAACAGGTTTTTCAATAGATTTAATGACCAGTCAAATGATTCAATAAGGAAGAAGCTGAGAAAAACCAAACTGGAAGCGATAAAAAATTTATAGTAAATATTTTTTTCCTTCCCGAGTATGAAATAGGCGGATATAGCTGAAGTCAATGCCAAATCAAATGAGGATAAAAGCAAAACTGAAAGAAATACGGCACAGGCAATCGCCAGGCGGGCAGTCGGAGTAAGTATCATTTTGTCAGCAAATTAAAATCGTCAAAGAAACCGGCACCATTGGGAGCCACTGCAATACCAACTCCACCGGCATCAAACGTATTATCAGTAACGTTGCCCAATTTTGTGAAATCTTTGTTATCCAGGGAAAAATAATAGGTCAGGGAATTATCACGGAGAGTCGCTTTCAGCCAAAACGGCTGGTCTTTGCTGAAAGCAAAATTACTGATCTGACCGTTTATCAAAGCTGAAGTTTTCGGAGAACCTGAAGCAAGATAATATTTCGTGACTGACCATTCATTGCTGTCTAATCCGCCAACGGCAAAATAGTAACCGAAACCTGTTTTATAATCACCCCGGACAAATAAGCCGATGGAACCCGGCCTCATGGCTGTGATCTTTGTACTGAAGGAGAAATCTTTGACGCTGCCGACTTTTTTTAAGGTGGCGACCCCTTTACCGATATTATATGAGTACAGGGTAGTTTTACCATCCTGCGCGGTCGCCAGATTAAGAAAATGCTCATAACCGTCCCACTGCCATTCCTTATCAAAAAGTTCTTCTTTCTCTCCCCTGAGCCAACCGACTTCCAAATTGGCTTTGGTTCCTGGACGGGAAACCAGTTCAAGCTGGACCCTTTCCACTTTATCCCAGGTAAAGGGAATATTTGCGGCAGAAGACGTCGCTTTTTTTGTTTCGTCATTTGATTCTGCAGTATTTGACAGAAAAAAACGGTGTTTTGGGATACTCAAAAAATTCATGCCTTCGGTAAGATTTGTGGCCGGAAACCGATAATAATTATTCAGATCTTTATCAGAAAAGAGGATGTTGAATGATTCCAGATCATCCGGCTCAGTTTTCAGATTGACGGTCAATTTGAAGAGACCTACCGCTGCCAGATTAAGAGGCTTAAAAAGATAAACTTCGGCTTTTTGCCTGTCCCGGTCAATTATGGAAATGACCGATTCATCGCGGGTGGCTCCTTCCTCAAGACTGCCTTCCCCCTGCCAGGTTTCGCTTTTGTCAAACTTGGCGATATTTACCAGGCTGTCAGCAGGAACAGCTCCGTATGAGAGCTTGTACTCCTCATCGGCAAAGAGAATATCGACGACGTTCTTATTGCCGATATCAACAGCTTTCTCTTTTTTTCCAAATGTCGGAAGGGTAAATATCCCCTTTTTAAACATCAGATAACCGCCGAAAAGTACTGTCAGGGCTATAAGAATGAAAGGGGCATACTGTTGTATTAATCTGTCAATTTCGTTTTTGTCCATCTGTGTTAAGTTAAATCGTAATATACGCCTGCTTTTTTTAATTGTCAATCAGAGCGGCTTTTGGACAACCATAAATAAAATACCGATCCGGTCAATGAGATAAATGTGACGATTAAGCCGAAATTAAATAATCTTTGGGGATAAAACTCAATAATCATTTCCATCTCATGCCCGTTCTTAAAATCACCCGGAGACAGTTGCCAGGCATTGGCATAACCGTTGATAAAAAAGTGCTTGTTTTCAGGGACGGCTTTAAGGAACAAAGTTTCGAATATATTTCTGTCAGAAAAAGTCTGGCTGTGACTTTTTTCTATGATTTTATCCTCCAAATACGAAGCAACTGTTTGCTTTGCCTTAAGTTTTGCTTTTATATTTCCGTTATTTACCGGATAGAGTTTCCAGTCCGGATGGAAAGATTCGCTGAAAACCAAAGTTAAAGGATTTGTCGTCTTATTTATTTTCAGGTAATATTTGGTGTTATTGATTTTGCTGAATTCTATAGCAGGTACATCGTTTGGCTTTTCCGTCAAAACCAAGGTAATATCCCCGGCCTTAAAGGAATTTATTGCATTGCCGTCAGATATCACTTTCAAAGAATAACTCTCCGGCCCAAGCTCAATTTGACCGATATTGATCCAGGGAATTTTCCTTTCCTCTGCACTTAGTTCTTTCTCCAAAATTCTTCCGTCTATGTCAACTGAAATTTTTCCGCTGTTAGTAAAGAGTGTTCCGGCTCTGACCGATAGTGCATAGATGCCCTTTTTAGGGATTTTAAAACGGGATTTATCATCCAAAAAAACCTGCTTTATGCCGTCTTTTGCCAGATCGGTTTTTTTATCCCCTACAGTCGATTCAGTTTTTGGGAATTTATCGATTTTATCGCAGCATGGGTTGCCGGGCAGGAGAAAATAAGAGTTAAAATCCGCTTTGGGGGTCTGACTTTGAAATCCGATTTTGGCAAAGTAGTATGCCGGTAACTCTGTATTTGGCAATACAGGCAATAC
>MFJU01000040.1:0-3836 GCA_001779315.1 Candidatus Gottesmanbacteria bacterium RIFCSPLOWO2_01_FULL_42_22
CTTTCCATTTAATTTTCTCACCCCCTTCCTTGCCCCACGAAGCTTCAGCGTATCCATCATAATCATACTACAGGGTAAGATGTCAATACCCTGCTTAATTTGGTACAATAACAAGGTGCCCCTGTAGCTCAGCAGACAGAGCATCTCGCTTCGGACGAGGGGGTCGAGGGTGCAATTCCTTCCAGGGGCGCTTCGCTTTGCTCAGCGTAAACGCTTAGTAAACACCTTATAATTAAATGAAGTGGTTTTTATATATTGTAAAATGCAGTGACGGTGCATTATACACTGGGATAACAACAAGCATAAGAAGACGGATACTCCAACATAATAGCGGGTTGGGAGCAAAGTCATTAAAGGGTAAATTACCAGTAACACTGGTTTATAAGGAAGTGTATGATAATCAGCGGGAAGCAGCCAGGAGAGAACGAGAGATTAAAGGTTGGCGAAAGGAGAAAAAAGAAAATTTATTAAAGGGTTTACCCTGAACGAACATAGTTCGTGAAGGGTTTATCTGTGAAGGGTTTACCCTGAGGAGCGCTCGCACTGAGCGAAGCGAATGTGAAACGACGAAGGGCCGCTAGCTCAATTGGCTAGAGCAACTCCCTCTTAAGGAGTAGGTTCTCGGTTCGATCCCGAGGCGGCTCACTAGTTAACAATAGTTAAAAATAGTTAACAGAAGTTCACTAATTACTCTTGCAATCTGAATTAGTTACTGAAATACTATACATATATGAATACTGAAAATACAAGTCAGCCACAAGCACCGATTCAAGATCTTAATCAAAATCAATCTTTACCCTCCGAAGATCAACCTAGGCGATCCAAGAAATTCATAATCATTCTTGGTATTATCATTGCTCTTTTTGCTTTTGGAGTAGGTGGATATTTCTTAGGAGTAAATAAAAATCAAACAACATCTCAGTCTCAGCAAGTTAGTGCTTCACCTACAGTGATCCAACCTTCTCCTACAAACAATCCCATCTCAATTGAAAATTCTGCCACTGCTAATTGGAAAACGTATACAAGTACAAAAGCAAATTACTCTTCCAAGTATCCATCAGAATGGCCGTTAGTAAATGTTCCAGAATCTCCCCAATGTACAGTGTGCGTAGAAACACATGTTTTTTCGCCAGCATATAATCCTAATTCGGGAGATACGAATATCGCTGTAATTCAGGTGTTCAAAGAAAGCAACATTCAATCTCTTGATGATTATGTAAATATACATATTAAAGGGGATCAATCAAAAGTCGATCTTAAATACACAACACTTGGCGGAGAAAAAGCTGTTTCATATAAACTATCAGGAGGAATACCACCACTCCCAGTGATAGAATATGCAGTTTATAAGAATGGGTTTTATTATATAATTTGACTGATAGATATAAGTATTAGTTTAAAAGAACTTATCACGTTATTTTATTCTTCTAAAAAGAGGATCGAAACTTTATTCCCTCCGGTTCAACTCGAGCCGGAGGTTCTATTTATGCTAATATTTGAATATGGCTTGGAAAGTTTTATTCTTCCAAACAGCAAGAGGTGATTCTCCTGTAAAGGAGTTTATACAGAATCAGGATCAGACAACATACATGAAACTTATCCATGCGATAGAACTTTTGGAAAACGGTGGTCCTTATTTAAAACCTCCCTACATTAAAAAACTTCAAGATAAATTATATGAACTGCGAATATCTGGAAACGTTGCTATCAGAATCTTTTATACAATCATCAATGGTGAATATTATTTACTTCATGCTTTTAAAAAGAAAAGTCAAAAAACGCCAAATAGAGAGTTAAAAATAGCCCTTGACAGGATAAAGGAATTAGTATAGCATATATGCTATATGATTAAACCCAGGGATAGAAAACATTTAGATTTTTCAGATTGGAAAAAAGAAGTTTTGAAAGATCCCATATTGAAAGCAGAATATGATCGCCAACAGCCAGAATTCGCTGTCATCCAAGCTATTCTCGACGCACGGGTTAAAAAGGGATTTACCCAAAAGGAATTAGCACAAAAGATTGGTACCAAACAATCAGTTATCTCCAGACTTGAGTCTGGTAGAGCTAACCCATCTGTTACGTTTCTTAAAAGAGTGGCCCAAGCTTTAAACTCTCATTTGGAAATTAGATTTACCAATTTTAAATAATTCTACAATTCTTTGCTATGCATTTTTTAGGCTAAACAAATAGGTATATTCGGAGTTTAGACCGTCCTGAAGGACTAATTTAAAAAATTCTCTTAGTCTGTTTAAGGTACTAGAAGTATCACACAAAATTTTTTTAAACAAACTTCAAATAATTTTCTACTACTTTCTGATAGTTCTTATTGACAGGTAACTGTTACTGTGTATATACTAGTTCTATGACCTATTCCTTACCTCCTCTTCCCTATAGTTATGATTCCCTTGAGCCTTACATTGATGCTCAAACCATGGAGATTCACCACAGCAAACACCATCAGGCTTACATCACTAATTTAAATGCAGTCCTTGCGAAATACCCGCAAATAGCCGACCGTAAATTGGAGGAACTGATGGAGAATCTCTCACAACAGCCGTTCAGTGAAGCGGATAAAACTTTTTTCAAAAATAACGGCGGGGGACATCTTAACCACCGCTTTTTTTGGCAGATTATGGGTAAGGAAAAGCAAACAGATGAAAAACTGACCGAAGAAATCAAGAAAAAATTCGGTTCACTGGAAGAATTTAAAAAGCTCTTTTCGCAGACAGCCGTGAGCCAATTCGGCAGCGGCTGGGCCTGGCTAGTGCGTAACAAACAGGGAAACTTGGATGTTTATTCGACAGCCAACCAGGATAGCCCTCATTTACAGGGGGATATTCCCCTTATCGGTTTGGATGTCTGGGAGCATGCTTATTATTTAAAATACCAGAACCGCCGCAATGAATATGTCGAGAACTGGTGGCATATCCTGAAACTGTTACCCTAAACCTTCTTCAGATTGTTTTTCCTTCTCTTTTTTGTTAAAATCACTATATGGGTTTAATGGCTAAATATAACGATCTGACATTCCGCGTCGGTGATACGCTGGCTGTCGATTACCGTTTGATTGAAAAAGATGTGGTTGCTGGTAAAGCAAAAAGGGAGAAAAAGGAAGAAGTACGCGAAAGAATCCAGACTTTTGAAGGTATCTGCATTTCAATCAAAGGAGACAGTTTCGAAAACAGAAGTTTTACCGTCCGCAAAATCGCTTCAGGCGGCCTCGGTATTGAAAGAATTTTCCCTTTATCTTCTCCCTGGATCAAAAACATAGCCGTTAAAAAACAAGCTTCAGTCAGACGGGCTAAACTCTATTATTTAAGATATAAAACGGGTAAAGAAGCCGAAAAATTGAAAGAAAAAATAATTCAGAAGCCAAAATCAGTCCATAAACGGACAGAAGCGAAAAAGAATCCCCGAAAAAAAGCTTAATTTTTAACATGAACTTTGTCAGTGAGATAGTCAGAAGCTTATCGAGCTCCATTATTTATGTCGTGTCGACTTTCATGCCGAAATTTATGGCCGGATTGATAATTCTGATTATCGGTATAATCATAGCCTCGCTCCTGAGAGATTTAATAAAAATTATTTTCCGTTACATTAAACTGGGGGAGTGGTTGGAAGCAGCCGGTCTGGTCAAGACAAAAGAAATTCAGACCTGGCCGAATCTATTGGCCGAATTAACCAGGTGGTCGATCATTTTTTTATTTTTGATGTCTGCAGTTGAAACCTGGGGGATACCGAAAGTCGGCGATGTCCTAAACCAGCTTTTGCTGTTTCTGCCGAATGTCTTTTTAGCAGTTATTATCGGCTGGATCGGATTGGTAGCCGGCAGA
>MFJU01000040.1:3864-50295 GCA_001779315.1 Candidatus Gottesmanbacteria bacterium RIFCSPLOWO2_01_FULL_42_22
TAGACGGGGTAGGGGGTAGGGAGGCTTTAATATTGGGCAATATTGCCAAAGCAGCCATTTATTTTTTTACGTCATTAATTATTCTCACCCAATTGGGTGTGGCGGCGGAGCTGGTCAAAATCTTATTTACCGGCATTGTCAGCATGCTGGCTTTGTCTTTCGGTTTAGCTTTCGGTTTAGGCGGACAGACTGAAGCCAGGGATCTATTGAAACGCTTAAGATTAAAAATAGAAAAACAATCCCTGGTAAACTCAAAATCCTTCCGTAGCAAAAACTGATTAACTGATCCCCTATGCAAAAATATTTTCCGATTACCAGCGAAGGATTAATTCATCTTAAAGAAGAAAAAGAGAAACTTTTGGAAAAACGCCCCCGGACCGTCGAGAGTCTCAGAATTGCCCGCGAAATGGGTGATTTATCGGAAAATGCCGCCTACAAAGTAGCCCGCATGGAATTATCATCAATTGATTCCCGCCTCAAGTACCTGCAAAAAATGATTTTAACTGCAAAAGTCGTAACTTCAGAAAAAACAGGCTATGCCGGTATCGCTTCCCAAGTTCGTTTTAAGAAGGACGGAAAGGAAGGAAATTACCAAATAGTCGGCAGCATCGAGTCCGATCCGTCCCGGGGAAAAATATCTCATGTCTCTCCCATCGGCCGGGCCCTTATCGGTAAAAAAGCCGGGGATAAAGTCGCCATCGAGACACCCCGCGGCCGGGTATTCTATGAAATTCTGTCGATTGACTAAGATAATAATGTTATAATTTTTTTAATGTCCCTGTCCAATATACCTATCGGAGCCAAAGCCCCTGAATCGGTCAATGTCATTATCGAAATCCCCAAAGGCTCGCATAATAAATATGAGTATGACGAGAAACTGGATATCATAAAGCTTGACAGGATACTGCATTCCCCTGTCTATTATCCGACTGACTACGGCTTTATACCGCAAACTAGGTCAGAGGATGGCGACCATCTCGATGCGCTGGTTATCTTAAGCGAACCGACGTTTCCCGGCTGTCTGGTAGTAGTCCGGCCGATCGGCGTGCTTTATATGGAGGACCAGAAGGAAAAAGATGAAAAGATCATTGCGGTAGCTTATGACGATCCCCTTTTAACCCACCTGAAGGATATCGATGACGCTGATAACTTTTTCAAAAAGGAAATCCATCATTTTTTTGAGGTCTATAAGGAACTGGAAGACAAAAAAGTGGAAGTCCACCACTGGCACAACCGCGAGACAGCCCTTTCCATCATCCGCCAGTCGATGGCGCGATTTGATAAGGAAAGCAATTTAGGTTGATTTATCCCTCTAATATTTGATCTTTTAATTCTTTAACTATATCATTCCGCAATGAAGGAACTTTCCAGAGGACTTTCTAGAGGAGATGCTATTAAAGCCGGTCTCGCCACAGTTTTTAGCCTGCTTGCATATCCGCTTGCCCGTGATATAGACAATAGTCGGCATATCTTTAATGCTTTAACAGGCCAGAGGGTTGATTGTTCTCCTGACGGAGAATTTGAAGCAAATCCCACCTGGGATGCCATTGTGGTACCCGGCGGCGGCATGAAAAAAAATCCCAACGGGACATATGCTCCGAACGAATTTGAAGAACTGCGTTTGGAAGCAGCCGCAATTGAATATATTAGCGGAAAAGCTCCATTTATAATTTTACTGAACGGGGTTAGTAATCCTGAAGCTGATGGGAATGTCATAAAGGAGTATTTAAAAAAACAGGTTAAAAAGTTATCCGCAGGCAAGAAAAAAATAGAGGATAAAAACATTATAGTGGAAAATATCTCAGTGGATACTTTTACCAACATGGAGCAATTAGAAATAATCGTTCAGGAAAAAAGGCTGGAAAATATTTTGATGGTCTCCAATTTCTTTCATATTAAACGGGCGACTGCTAATTCTTGCGCTTTTGATATCTCTACCACAGCAAGATCGGCTGAAACTGCCATTATAAATTTTAATCCGCAGAGAAAAGCTGAAATTCTTGACTATTACCGCTCCCGGAATTTAGAGGAAATAATGCAAAATGAATATTTAGCCTTGATATATGCCTTATTTGATCCGCAGGGATATTATGCACAAGACGCCAAACGCTTTTTGGGATTAAGATAACAGAGAAAATTGGCGTTCTGCCCTGATGCGCTCGATTTTTTTCAGATGAAGTTTCCTTAGTCTTAGAGATCGGGGGGTAATCTCCAAAAGTTCGTCATCGCTAATAAAATCCAGGCATTGCTCAAGAGTGAACAGAAGCGGCGGATCGAGATGGATAGCCTGGTCGGCGTTTTCCGTATGCATGTTGGTCAGTTTCTTGGATTTACAGACATTGATATCAATGTCTTCCTCACGGTTATTAATGCCGATGATCATGCCTTCATAAACCTCTTCATTGGGACCGATCAAAGCAGTGCCCCGGTTTTGCACCGTTTCCAGGGCATAAGATGTTGATTTGCCGGCGGCAAAAGCGATAAGAGCGCCAGGCCGGAATTGGCTGATAGCCTCTGACAGCGGCTCAAAACCGGTTACAACCGAAGCAAATAAAGCCCGTCCGCGGGTCTTGGTCATCAATTGTCCCCTCAAACCCAATAAATTACGGCTGGAGATGGAAAACAGGAACCTGGTACTTTCCTTGAGGGTTGTCTTGACATCGATAACAGTGCCTTTTCTTTTGCCGATCTCTTCAACCGCAACGCCGATATATTCGCGATCAACCTCGATGGTCACTTCTTCATATGGTTCCTCCTTTATCCCGTTTGTTTCTTTGACGATTATTTTAGGCCGTGAGACCTGCATTTCATAACCTTCACGCCTCAAAGTCTCCAGCAGGATCGACAGATGCAATTCGCCCCTGCCGGCCACATCAAATCCCCGGCTTGCCTCATTGCGGGAAATAATCAAACCGATATTGGTCTTTTTTTCCTTGATCAATCTTTGTTCCAGTTGGCGGGCTGTCGAAAACTGAGCCTCTTTGCCTGATAAAGGAGAGGTATTGGGACTGATGGTAATTTTCAGAGTCGGTTCTCCCAATTTGATGGTAGGGAAGCCTGCGGATTCGGCCGGATCTGCAATTGTCTGGCCGATACTGACATTATTTAATCCTGTCACCGCGATAATATCTCCGGTCTGGGCTTTGTCTACTTCTATGCGGTTTAGCCCCAGACTGGCAAAAACCTGCTCTGCTTTGAAATTGCCGATTTTACGTTCATAATCAAACAGACTTATATTCTGTCCCGCAGAGAGCGTGCCCTGGGAGATTTTACCGATAGCATATGTTCCTTTATAGGAATCGAAGTCCAGCGTGGAAATCAGCATCTTAAAAGGTTTATTTTCATGAGCAAGAGGTTTAGGAATTTTTTTGAGAATTTCATCAAAAAGCGGACTCAAATCAGCCTGATCATTAATATTTCGGGGTAATTCTTTCCAAGCCTGCCCTTCCCTGCCGACAGCATAAAGGACGGTATATTCAAGCTGGTAGGTATGTTTGGCCAGACGCAAAAACAATTCTTCAGTTTCCTTGAGAACCTGGAGAGGCCTGGCATCCTGCCGGTCAATTTTATTGATGACGACGATTATCTTCAGATTTTGCTCCATGGCTTTTTCCAGGACAAACTGGGTCTGGGGCAAGGGGCCTTCTGCCGCATCGATGATCAGAAGAGCTCCGTCAGCCATATTGATGACCCTTTCTACCTCTCCTGAAAAATCAGCATGGCCGGGGGTATCAATGATATTAATTTTGGTATCCTTATAAATAACAGCCGTGTTTTTGGAAAGGATGGTAATGCCTTTTTCCCTTTCCAGTTCATTACGGTCCAGGATAGTCGTCTGTTTCATTTCGATCTCGTTATCCCGGAAAGTATGGGTCTGTTTCAGCATCCAGTCGACCAAAGTGGTTTTGCCGTGGTCGACATGGGCGATTATGGCAATGTTGCGTATATCCATAAGATCATAAAAAAATAAACCCGCCAAAAACCTGTTTCTCTGCGGGTTTTTAAGATAACTTTAACTTAATTATAGCACTTTTTATCTCAAAAAGATTTAAGGGGTTAAAAAAGAAGCGGAGAAATACAACTGTCCATAAAAGGAATATTGGATGAGACATTTGATACACTAAGTACATCTATGTTATAGTAACAAGTTTATTATGCAAATAGAGAAGATTATTTTAGATCGTGGGCTTGAACAATATAGGGAGATACCGGGTGGACGATGTATTGAGGATGCAATTCGGAGTGCCGGTTATCCGGTCGAAGATGCGTTTAGATCTGAATATCCTTCAGACGAAGAGGTATTAGTAATTTTACGCAGTAATTCAGTAATACCAAGTATGGTTGAGACGTCGGGTGTATTAGTTTATCCCGGGATCCGACAGCTGACTATGGTAAGTGATAAATTGAAATTGGCACGGTGGAGTCAAAAACAGGGAATTTCTCACCCACAAACACGTCTTCTGCCTCAATATTATGTTCAGAATCACATTGCTTCACCATACGCAGATGATTTTGGAGAAAATTTTATTATTAAACCACGGTTATCTCTCGGAAGTGCAGCTTTAATCGGAAAGCAGGTCTATCACAAACCTTATTCAGAATGGCAATCTATCAGAGGACACTTGGATATTATTGGAGATGATGCGGTTATTCAGAGAAAGATGAGAGGAACTCTTGTGAAAGTTTATGGAGTTTATCCTGATAAATTTTATTACTATGAATATCCGCTTGAACAACATGATCAGCAAAGAATTATCAGATATCACGATCAGATCGAAATGTCCCTATGTCCTTCAGATCTTGTTGAGTTGTGTAATAAGATCCTGAGCCTATTAGATTTAAAATGGAGTGGCTTTGATTTTATCAGAGATGAAAACGGCGTACATAATTTGATCGATGTAAACCCGGTAAGCGGAGGCAGACCTATTCCTGAAGAAGATCGACTAGCATTTAATAAACAGTTACATCAAGCCATTGAAACGATTATTTCAGGAATAAAAAGATGAATATTAACGAAAATCGTAAAAGAAGAATATATTGGAATGGCAGAATCATTAATCTTGATCTTAATCGACCTGAGGTAGAAAGATTACCCTATAAGCACATTGAGGTGTTTAATGAAATTTGGCAACAGAAGCGTATTCGTACACCTTTACTAATTCTAATAGGCGGCTATGCAGGTACAGGAAAAAGTACAGTAGCCAGAGCAATTATAGAAGAAGTCAATTATACAAGTGTTCTGGCTACTGGTTTTATCAGATCTTTTGTGCAATCTATCCATAAACCGGAAAATGAGCCTGCGCTTTCCATGAATACCTATGATTTGCATAGATTAAACAGTAATTCTGATAACCCGGGTGAAATTATAGAGGCATTTAAGCGACAGAGATATCTGGTAGCAGAGGGTATTGAGAATGCTGCCAAATTTGTTGTTACAGAGCATCAGCACACGATCGTTGATGGAAATCATGTAAGTCCGGATTGTGCGGAAAGGGTTGCAAAACTGGATGGACTGATACCAATATCGTTTTATGTCAAGGTTTCAGATGCTGATACTCATCGACAAATGATTTCAGGACCAACACACAGCAGAATACTTGATGACGGTCAGTTTAGGACAGCCCGAATACTCCATGATTTTATGGTAAGGGAAGTTGAAGATCAAAATTTACCTATTTTTGAGTATAACGAGGCTTCCAGTAGAGCCCTTGAAATGATTGATCAGGCGTTAGTTCCAATAGTCTCACCATATTTATAAAAGCCTGCTATTTCCGGCTTTTCCTGCCTGATATAACTTAAGCTTTACTGCTTTCGTTAACTATACTATATTGACAACAGGAAATTTATTGCTTTATTATAGGATTATATGAGTACTAAATTTTTTTATCTGGGTTCTGTTATCTCAGTCATGGCGGTGGCCGCCGTTATAGTTTTACGCCAGCCGGCCCCGGTATCAGCCGAGGCTCTTGACTGCCAGGTTGCTCAATATCGGAGAATCGAATTCCGATTATGGCAGCATGATAAAGTGATGACAGATCGCAATTGTTTCTGCGATTTAGAAGACTAAGCATCAATTAAAAGGCACACCAACATCTTCTCAAACAGAATGTATTCTTAAGATATATCAATTGATAAATATATTCTAGGGTAGACCCTATTTAAATCTTACCCTGCCGAGATACAAATCAACAAATTAACTCTATAAACATACCAAAACCTTGTGTGAGTTTCCCAAATGCTTTAAATTAAAAATTATATATGAGAAAATACTCGGTATTAGAACGTATGTTATTATCTACCGGTGAAATATTCAATTGTTCAAAGAAATAAAATAATTTACGAAGTTAACGGCCTTGTGAAGGTTAAGAAGTACAATTTCAATGGTATAAAACTTTACCTTAATAAATATACCTTAATTCCACACCCAGATACCTTCCAACTAATACAAATTGCAATAGATGTTTTGAAGCGAAATAGGCGTATAAAAGTAATTGCTGACGTTGGTACCGGTTCAGGAGTAATAGCAATTTTTCTAGCTAAAAAATTTCCAAGTAAAACATTTATAGCAAGTGACATCTCAATGGAAGCTTTAGACCTAGCAAAGAAAAGTTCTGCTTTAAACAAATTAAAGAACGTTATCTTTCTTCAAAATACAAATAATATATGGTTAAGCGAATATAAGAATATGAAAATTGACTTTGTTATTTCTAATCCTCCATTTGTAGGAGAAAATGAATTTAATGACACGAAATTTTTACAGGCTTATCCCGAGGTAAAATTGGAGCCGTTAAGTGCAATAATAACGTCTGGAGATAAATATGGTTGGAATCCTTACTTGCAAATTATTAAAAATACCAATAAATTATATATACTCTCTTGGTTATTTCAATGTAACTCTGAAAACATAAAATTTCTACTTACGAAAATACCAAAAATTGCGAAAACTAAAATTAGCGTCATTAAAGACATCAACGGATTTGATAGATTTTTGTTAATTCATAAATACTAGAAATTCTTTATATATGCCTAAAATCAAAAAACAAAAAGATCAGATGGGAGACATGGGTCGTCTTTATGATCAGCAGGCGGTTCCTTTTGCTGATCGATCCGGAGAGCTAGTTTGGTGGCTGACTATTGGTAAACCTGCATTTGATCGTCATTTGAGTAGTTTTTACAATCGTTCTGATTTGAAAATTCTGGATTTAGGCTGCGCCAGTGGAAGAATTGAAGCACATCTTGCAGGCAAAGGAATACCGTTACAAAGCTTTACCGGAATAGATATCAGTTCAGACCAAATTAAAATTGCCCAAAATAGGTTTCCTGAGGTAAAGTTTATTGTTGGAGATATCACAAACGTCCAATTACCTTTACAAAAGTTCGATTTAGCAATTTCAAATATGGTTTTAGAGTTTCTTAACCCGGATCAATTGGAGCAAGCGATGAATAATACATTTGATTCGTTAAAACCTAAGGGTACCTTTTTCTTTATCACGACTCATCCTGACAAAATGAGGGTAACAAGCGGATTAAAAAAACCGGGTATTTTTACCGTACAGTTTCCTTGGGGAAGTGAAGGGCCAAATTACTATCGAACTTTAGAAGATTTTAAACAAGCGATAGACAAAGCAAGTTTTGTTGTGGATGTTTTAGAAGAATTAAATGTTCCGCCAGAAGCTAAAAAGATCGATCCCAAGGAATATGCTCGGTATAAACAGTACTCCAACACAAGATTAATTATTAAAGCGTCTAAACGCTCTAATCCCTAGAAATACCGATCGGTTTGTAATTTCCGTAAAGATTAATTATCCATAGGATCAGGCGGTTTATAGGCTTCATCTTTTGAACTTCTATATTTACCTTTTGAAGCCTCAACTCTTAACAGGCCTATCTTTTTAAGAAATTCAATTATTTTATTTATAAATTTCGTATTTCTATCTCCTTTTATCAGACGTTTAAGCCCGAGTAACATTTTTGGCAGCCGGGCCTTTTTCCCCACTGACTACTTCGAAGCTGACGTTATCGCCAACCTGAAGTTCATCAAAAGTAACACCACTCAGATCTTTCGAGTGAAAGAAAAGGTCTTTTATTTCACCTTCGCGGCTAATAAATCCAAATCCTCTATCGGTTTTTGTTTTTATAGTTCCGGTCATATTATTTATAAAGATTTGACTAATAATCTATTTTATCTCCTTTCTGTAAATATAATATAACACATTTTAAAACAATATGCTCGAAGTCCGATAGGGGTAGGGAAGTATGACGGGGTTTGAGCGTAAAAATTTATTCCCGGTCCAAAGTAATATCCTTATATGATTTTTCGTCTTCAATAGGTTCAACATGAGTTATAATTGTAGCGTGATGAGTGGCATTAATGATCTTTTTTTCTATTTCTTCAGCCAGATTATGACCTTGCTGAATTGTCTGCCTTCCGGGAATAAGTAAGTGCAGTGATATAAAACTTCTCATGCCGGATTGTCTTGTCAGAAGGCTGTGATATTTTATTCCCTGGCTTTCATAGGTTCTGAGAATGGCCACGATTTCTTCCTTTTCATCTTCCGGTACGGCTTCGTCCATAAATCCCATAGCTGACCGATAAATCAGTTTCCATCCAGAATAAACTATATTCAGAGCAACTAAAATGGCAATAATTGAATCCAATAGCTGTATTTTGGTGATAAACACAAATCCGATACCGGCCAGTACGCCTATTGAGGTCCAGACATCAGTCATGAGATGCTGGGCATCAGCTTCGAGGGTAATCGATTTATGTTTTTTGGCATTAACAAAAAGCAGTCTGGCAACCAGAAAATTTACAAGTGAAGCAAGAGTAGAAATAGCAAGTCCGATCGAATTAAATTCGATCTCGTGGGGATGACGCAGTCTGTTGATTGCTGAATAAATGATGGCAAAGGCCGCAATTAAAATCAGAATTCCTTCAAATATGCTGGAAAAATATTCAGCCTTACCGTGTCCGTAAAGATGTTTTTCATCGGGAAGCTTTACTACTATGCGTAATACAAAGAAGGCGACTATGGCTGCAGCCAGATTTACCAGAGATTCCAACGCATCTGACAATAAACTTATGGAACCTGTTAAAAAATAGGCAGCCGACTTAAGGCTTATGGTTATTAAGGCCGCGGCAATGGAAATCAAAGCAAATTTTGCCAAATTGATAGCCACCATATTAATTTATCTCTTCCTGTTTATATAAATTTCTAGCTTTTAATACTTGGGCTTGAAGTGGAGTAATCAACTGTAAGGCTTCATCCAAATCACCTTTTTGGAGTAATGCTCTCAACTGAGTACTGGATATTATATGTTTTTGAGTTACGACAGGCCATGATAAACCTAATTGTAAAAGCCTTTTCTGTGCATTATTGTCTCGATCTGAAATAACATGGAAGATTTTACGTCTAGCATTTTTTGGATCTCTATAGTTTGATCTTAAAAGAACATCAGATCCGCGAATTAATCCTTGATCTTTTGAATATGGGGAAAGAACTTCTAATTTTTCTATGCTTTCTCCGATTAAAGTGCCATCGGCTCTGAATGATAAATCCTTCGGCACAAGGTATAAATCAGGTAGTTCGGCAATGGCTTTTCTAATATTTATTTCTCTAAATTCAATCGGAGAAAGTTTTTTTCTCCTTTCCAGATGAACTCTCGGCATAAGCCAAACTTCTCTTCCGGATATTCTTGCGCCTTCCTGAGCTGCTTCTATATGTCCAAGATGGATAGGATCAAAACTACCTGAGAACATAAGGATCTCCTGTTTATCAGTATTATCAGCCCATTCATACGTATTTTGGCCAAGTTTGTTGAATGTTTCCGATGTAATACGTTTGAAAAACCAATCTTTTCCATTTAGATATAGATTAGAAAGGATTTTTTTGCCTTGCCTTACCGAAAGTGGAATTATATTACGTTTTGCCAGACATAAGAGCGCCTCTTCCTGAACAATAAAAGAATCATCCTGGAGTGATCCGATAATGAAATTAGCTACTTCTTCACTATTTTTGTCTTCTCCAATTTTTGCTAAGGTCTTTAAAGCTGTTTTACGAGTATATTCAATTAAGTGATTTCGAGCGATTCCTTTTAAACGTTGTCTCACTTCCCGTATTTTCTCAGGGGATGAATAATTTGATATGTCAACTAATGCGTGAGCTATATATCTTAATTTATCTTCAGAAAGTTTATTAAAATCATTTAATATATAGTCTATCCAAGCATTGATGCCTCTGTCATCAAAAACTTTAACTTTATCCACAAAAACATCCCGCATCTTTATTCGAACATCTTCGTCCGGGTCTTCTAGTGCCTGTCGATATAACTCTTTAACTTTTCTATCAAGGTGGTTATATTCATAAAGAACCGCTAAGAGAGTCCGAGCTTTCCAATTTGAAAAGATATTAGGATCGTGTTTCATCATCTCGACAATATCTTTTGTTAAATTGACTATTTCATCTGATAACCATACCTCTTTACCTAAATGTTTTCCTGCTAATTGTAAAATATCTATAGACCATTGAGAATTTTCCTCTAGAAAAGTGACAATTGAAGATGTTGAAGCAGTTCCATTACGAATCATAAGAGCCTGTTGTATTACTTTAGGAAGATTTGCGAAATTCTGATTCTCTACTGTAATATGTCCTCGAAAAAGTGCCTCCACTGCTTGATTATTTAGTTTCCCCGGGTTTATTTGATGTAATAATTCTGAAATAATTGGTGCCTGTTTATGCAGATCGATCTGTTGCAGCAATGCACCAATTGCTTCTGCAGCATGATAGCGAACATCTTCTATCGGTTGATTCTCTATAATTGCTAGCTGAGAGGCAATATCAGATTGTGTCCATTGATCAGGTGGTTGTTCTTTTAAATAAAGAGATATACCAACTAGTTCACGTTTAGTACTATAAATGCCAGATGTTGGCCTATTAGCTCTGATCTCGTTTCCGATTATTTGACCGATACTTATAAATTGCTGATAAACCTCTGAGGGTGTCAAAAGGGTCGCTTTATCACCAGTAATAAATGAACCTTCACTATGCCTAAGGATATCTTTGACAGTTTTTTGAGCACCTTCTTCCATTACTAGAATATTTTATCATTTATTGAATTTGAAGTTGATTCTATCACAATTTTTGTAGAATTTACTACGGATATGCTGTAAAATAGCGCTCTATGAGCGATTTAATATCGGATCTTAAAAAAATCATAGATAGCTATTCAGGATCAGTTAAAGAAAATAAGGGTAAGTATAGTTTTGAGATAGTTATAGCACAGCGCAAAGCTTTTTTATCAACCAAAAAACTTACATATAGTGGCAAGTTTCAGATCGATGAAGCGGAAAAGGAACTCACTTTTAGTGAGATGCTAAAAGAAAGTGGCATTGGTCTAAGTTCTGGAGATATTGACAGTACCCCGGGTTTTGGATTTAAAACCAGTGTTTATAAAAGCTGGTTGCACGGTAGAAGCGAGACGATAGAAGAACTATCCAACCTTTTCGGCAAGAAATATAGTTATAAAATCGATTTCGGAAGCATACGCAAAGCATTTGAGAAAAAAGCCACTGAATTCGGATACACTTTCAAATATAATATTTTGTGATACAATCCAAAATATTTTGTACAGTCTATTGGACGAAGTTGGAACATATTATTTATTTTTCAACCCTCTTTTCTAACTCATCGGCTCGATTATTTTCCAATAGGAATCTTTTCGGTTGATTTTGCCATTCTGAAACTCCCAAAGATCACAACCTCGCACTTCCAAACTAACCCCCGAAGTTGTAGTTCCAGTGAGCGTCCATACTGATACACCCATATCCATATTTGCTGAGACCCAATGTCTATCGTCTCCGTAGTGGACGTCAGGAATACCTTTGAATCGACTGGTAAGAGCCTCGCGCACCTTTTCTTTGCCGATGAAGCGTTGTCCCCAGGGTTCAGGGCCCCTTGGAAAATCAAAGGAACAGTCATCAGAGAAGAATTCCATAATCGTATCGAGATCATGTCGATTGAAGGCTTCAAGGATTAGCTTTAAAGTCCCGATTGTGACAGTCCCATGGCCTATATTTCTTTCAGCTGACATAATTTTATTTTAGCAGATTTTTTTCCGAGATGTTGACAGTATTTAGAACTTATATCAGACCTTATCTATATACCTGATTATGTGTACCGATATCAAAAAATAACGCTTCCTCGTCATCGATAATGAACAGCATACGAATATTTCTGTCAATTGATATACTCCAAAGATTTTTTAAATTTCCTGATAACTTATGTATTCGCAGTGAGGGATGTGTATGATCTTGCTTAAATAAAAGCAATTGTTTTTGGATTTGTTGGAGAAGGTGGAAGTCTCGAGTTTTTATCCGTTTTAACTCTTTTTCCAAGTCAGAGGAAATCCGAAAATCCATAAACTTACTTCTTAGAGATTTTTAAAATAAGCGGATACATCTGATATTTTATTTGTCTTTTTTTTCTCATTCAACGCTTTTTTTACCTTTACTTCTGAAGATTCGGATATCCGAAATGTTGGATAATCCAAATCAGAAACATCTTTTAATATGAGATGTTTAATATATCCAGCAATAGGCATATCGAATTTCATTGCTTTACTTTCTAAATATTCTTTTAAAGCTAATGGAAGATTTAGTTTTACTTGTACTTGTTGTGTAATCATAGCCTCATCTTAGTACCAATATAAGTACTTGTCAAGTACTTATATGATACTTTTTGTATGTAAACTGATCTCTCAATTTACGCTGGTTTCTGATTTCTCAGTTTTCGCTTGAGGTTTTGTCATATGCTCATCTCCAAGAAAGGAGGTGAGTATTTTGAAAAAGCCCATAACAGAACGTGAACAGATCGTGTCTTCCTTTATTAAAAAGGAAATTGGTAAAGACACAGCTGCTTCTCTTTTGGGTTGTACCAAACGGACACTCGAAACTTACGTAAAACAGTATCTGGTGTTTGGTGCTTCCGGTCTGGTTGACCACCGGCGGAGCAACCACAGAAAACTCTTGCCGTCTCAGGTGGAAACCATTGTTACCCTCAAACGTACTGAGCCGTGGAGGTCTTCCAGAAATATCCGGGATCACCTGAATCTTCCCGTTCATGACCGGGTAGTCTGGAAAATTCTCGTTCATTACGGACTGACTAAAGTGAATTTCAAACGGGTCAAAGCGATTATTCGCTTTGAAGCGGAACATCCCAATGATCTTTGGCAAACAGATATCATGGGGAAGATTGACTTTCCCAAGATTGGTATCTTGTATCTGATCGCTACCTTGGATGATCATTCCCGGTTTGTTCCCTGCGGCCGCTGGTTTAAAACACAGGGAAAGATGAATGTCTTTTCCGTCTGGTATCAGTCTTTGTCACAGTTTGGAATACCTAAAAAAATGCTTCAGGATGAAGGAAGCCAGTACAAGGCCAGAATCAGATTTGGGACTGCTGATTACGAGTGGTATGCCAAACGTTTAGGTATTGAACTTATCTGGGTACCCCGTCCTCAAGTTAAAGGCAAGATTGAGAGATTCTGGAAGTTTGTCCAAAGAGACTTTGTTCCGGCAAATTTAAAGGCTAAAACAACAGATGATGTCAATGGAGCCTTCAGAGTTTGGTTAGCCTGGTACAACTACAAATTCAAGAGTCCCTACTTTGACAATGAGCCGCATGCAGCACGCTATAGACCATCAGAAAGAAGACTCAAACGGGTGGAATTGGAAACACTGCTTTTGGTTGAGGAAAGAAGAAAAGTAACCAGGGAATCAACGATCTCTCTATATGGCAAGCACTACTATGTCCCACCCGGGTACATTGGCTGCCGGATCTGGGTAAAGATCAAAGGCGACACATTGTTCATGGAAGCCAACGGGAAAGTCTTTTGGCACACTCGTTTAAGGCTCTAAGTTATACCAGAAAATATATCCCATAATGCTCCCGTTACCGAATGGAGCCGGGTGGGCAGTGGTTATTTTACTGCGAAAATTGAGAGATCACAAAATGCGAAGATTGAGAGGTTAACTTACATATGATACTTTTCGTACTTTTCGTATAAAGTACCCCGTGCCGGATTCGAACCGGCGATTCTCTGGCTGAAAACCAGATGTCCTGGGCCGCTAGACGAACGGGGCTTTGGAAATTAATTTCCAAATAGCCTTTTTACTTTGTAAACATGAATACTGGCCGCTAGCCCCGATACGTTTCACTATCGGGATCCCGATGAAAAATACCATCGGGAACGAACGGGGCTAACTGACTATATTTTACCATAATGGAAACTATTTGACTCCGACAAAATCAATTTTGGGGAAGTCACTGCGCACTAAAGTCCAGAATTTATCCGCTAAATTGGCGGAATACTTGCCGTATTGCCCGCGTTCACTTTCCCGGCAGAGCTTGTTCTCCCATTCGCGGATAATTGTTACAATCTTTTCACCGACCAGATTATATTTTACCTGCCACTGATTTGAATCCCGGCTGTATTTGTCATGAAGATCAATGAATTGGGAAAAGATCTCCTTATTTTCGTCAATCATCCGCTGGTAATATAATTCATGTTTGGTCATATAAAAATTATAATAAAAGAAAGAAGTACCGGCAATGTACGTAATCGGCCAGCTTATTTTATTATTGATACTAATTTTGGTCTTGGTTCCGGCTGTCTATGCTTCATATACGGCAGCTCCCTTTATCCCGACAAAAAAGAGGGATATTGACAGGATTATCAAACTGGCCCGCTTCAAAAAAGACGACTTATTTTTGGAGCTCGGGGCCGGCAGCGGCCGGGTCATGCTGGCAATCGCCCAAAAACAACCGGAAATTGAAGTCAGCGGTATCGAAATTCATCCTCTTCTATGGCTGATTATCACAATCAGGATATTATTTAATGGATTGGGAAATCGGGTGAAGGTTAAACTCGGTTCATTTTATCAGCAAAATCTGAAAGAAGCGGAGGTAATCTACTGCTTTTTAATGCCTAAAACGATGGAAAAATTAAGTAAAAAATTTATAAGGGAATGCAAAAGGGGAACGAGGATTATATCCAGAGTTTTTCCCATTCCCGGCTGGCAGGCCCGGCAAATTTCGACAGCTAAAAATGAACCTTCCGTTTATTTATATATTATAAAGTAGCTTCAGGTTGACAAAATATCAGATAAAGGACTATGCTTAGCGGTAGATAGATTACAATCTATATATGAATAAATATTGCCGGATTTGCGTCAAAAATTTACTGGAACCGTCCCGCATGAAAATTTACGAATTTGTACAAAAATCCCAAAATTCAGCGGTGACTGTAGGGGCTCTGGTATCCCTGACTAAACTTCGCCAGCCGACAGTCACCTTCCATGTCAATAAACTGGCAGAAGCCGGACTTTTACAAAAGAAAAAAATGGGACGACAAGTGATCATTCACGCCCGCTATATGTCCAAACACTGTACCACCTGCCCGATCTTCCGCTGAAAAATCAGCGCCTAAAAAGAGGACGCTCCAATCGGGTAAACCATGAATCTTCGGGGATGGTAACCGTCGGGCTGCTGCCGGGGTGCAGTGTCGGTTGAGGGAAAAGGGATATTGTCCGCAATGGCCTCAACGTAGGCAGGACAAAAGGAGTGGCGGTCGGCAAAACACCGTAAAAATGAATTTTAAGGTCGCCTCCGACCAATAAGCCGTTTATGTGGTTTGAATCATCAGTTGCGGAAATTTCCCCTCTGGCTTGATTGAGGTTCCAAATCAGGATTGCCTCCGAATCGGCAGATAAATCTGTCAAATAGAGATTGTTTTGCCAATTGGCAGGAATATTACGCGATATTTTGGAGATCCGGACCTGGTCTATAGAGCCTTTAAAAATATTACTGGAAAAGATTGATGAATGACCATCGGAACCGATGAAAATATCAGGACCGATAGGTTTAAGATTATAACTGCCGTTAAAGTTGCCCAATGAAGTTCCGTTGAGAAAGAGTACGGTTGAGGAGGGAGAGATGACCGCCGCAATATGCTGCCAGTTACCGGAAGAAAGATTACCTGTAACAATCTGTCTCAAGGCGTTTACGGAATAGGTATAAGTCAATTGCAGTGACCCGCCGTTTATAGACAACTGATAATTCGGATGTGTTTGGTTGGGAGATGAAAGAGTCATGATATGCTGCAAACCGCCCAGACTATTCGGTTTGATCCAGGCTTCAAAAGTAAAAGCAGGTGGTGAGGAATTATCAGTATTCTCTCCTTTGATAAAACCGCCGTTTAGTTCCAGATAGTTTCCCGAAGGAGGGGATGCGTAAAGTGTCTGCGGATAGGAAAGAGTCACAAGAAGAAACAGAATTGAGAAGATGATTTTGATCATTTTGCTAAGGAAAAGAGGCAGACAGACAATCCATACTTTATAAGGTATGCAACATAGCTTGTCAATACGGCAAGTTTGAAATCGGTTATAATACTTTAATGGAATGGCTGCCGGCTAGCGACATCAAACGCGATATTGCCAAATTGGTCAGGGATTTGGATTTTAGCCATATAAATCTTAAGTGCATCGTTTGCTACCGCTCCCGTGGTTCATCATCCCGCGCCCGCGCCAGGATCTGGAGCTTCCCCAAAGTCTGGCAGATGGCTCTGAAATTACCGCCTCATTACATTATTGAAGTCATTGGTGAGCGTTATGACCGTTTGGCTCCCGAAGAAAAGATCCGTACCCTGATCCATGAACTGATGCATATTCCCCTGAATTTTTCCGGCAGCCTTCTGCCCCACCGTACGCGCGCCGGCCGACTGGAAAAAAAAGTCGACAAATTTTACCGCATTTTGGAAAATAAACGGGCATGATAAGGCTGATCCACGGTAGTGATACGGCTGCTTCCAGAAAAAAATTACAGGACACTGTAAATAATATAAATGGTGAAACAGTCTATTTTAACGGGAATAACCTAACTTTATCGGAACTGTTGCTGGCTAATGAAGCGGCCTCTTTCTTTTCCTCCGCTAAAACCATCGTCATCGAAAATTTCTTTAAAGGAGTAAAACAGAAGGAGAAGGATTTGATTTTTGACTACGTCCGGAAGGAAAGCGGTCAAAATCTGATCGTTTTTTGGGAAGACCGGGAGGTCAGTTCCAAAGACAAACTATTTAAAAAAGAGGAGATTTTTAAATATGACTTTCCCAAACTGCTTTTTAAATTTCTGGATGATCTGGGCAAACAGCCGGCCGGGGTAATGCTCAATTATTTTCACAGTCTGCGAAAGGAAAAAGAAGCGGAGCTCATCTTCGCTTTAATTGTCCGGCAGTTCCGTTTGCTCATTATGATGTCTGATGCGAAAATTGTTGCCAGCGGCAAGTTAGCTCCCTGGCAAATAACCAAATTCCGCCAGCAGGCTAAAAATTTTCCGGCTGATTCTCTGATGCAGAATTACCGCGCACTGTTAAATATTGATTACCGCCTTAAAAGCGGTTTGACTCCGTTTAAAGTGGACCAGCTTATTGACATCTTTCTCGTCAATTTATAGCATTAAAACAATCATATTTTTTCATAAAATAATATTTTGGCAAAAATAAAAATTGCTCAGTCTATTTTTCGTGATTACGACATCAGAGGTGTTTATCCCGGAGAAGTCAATAAAGAAACATATTATATCTTAGGCCGCGCCATCGCCTCATATTTAAAAGTCAGGGAAATTTCGGTCGGCTATGATGCCAGACTTTCTTCAAAAGAATTGTTTGCCGGTCTGACAGCCGGACTGACCGACCAGGGCACTGACGTCATTGACTTAGGCATGATTTCCACGGAAATGAATTATTATGCTTCAGGCAGATACGGCTTTCCTGCTTCAATTATTATCAGCGCTTCGCACAATCCGCCTCAGTATAACGGTTTGAAAATAGTCAAAAAAGGAGTTGTGCCTTTGCACGGAACATTCGGATTGCCGGAAATAAAGGAGCTGGCGTTGAAAGGACAATTTCCTGAAGTTTCAGCCAAAGGCAAAATCAGACAGATGGATATATATAATGATTGGATTGCTCATCTTCTGACATTTATAAATCCCGAAAAGATCATCTCATTAAAGACAGTCGTAGACGCCGGTAACGGCATGGCTGGTCCCACCTGGGAAAAAATTGCTAAAAAAATCAAGCTTAATATCATCCCTTTATTTTTTGAACCGGACGGACATTTCCCCAATCATCTGCCTGATCCTTTGAATCCCCGGAATCTTGAAAGTCTCGGACGGAAAATCAGGGAAACACAAGCTGATTGCGGTATCGCTTTGGACGGTGATGCCGACCGCATGTTTGTGGTAGATGATAAGGGGAAGTTTCTTCCCGGCTCAATAACCTGCGCTATTTTAGCCGAACATCTCCTATCGAAAAAAGGTCCTGCCAAAGTCCTTTACAGTGTGACTTCCGGCAAAATCGTGGCGGAAATTGTCGGAAAAATGAAAGGCAAGGCCATTAAAACCAGGGTTGGGCATTCATATATCAAAACGGAAATGAAAAAACAGAACGCCCTCTTTGCCGGAGAACATTCCGGCCATTTTTATTTCCGGGATAATTATTTTGCCGATTCATCGACCATTGCCGGCCTGTTAATGCTCGAATTTTTGGCAGAAAAAAAGAATAAATTGTCAGAAATACGGCAAAAATATGAAAAATATGTCTCCTCAGGTGAAATTAATTTTGAAGTTGACACACCTGATACTTTTCTTGATAATTTAACTGAATACTATACAAAGCGAAATCCGGATCTGATAGACGGAGTTACAGTCGATTTCGGATCATGGTGGTTTAATGTCCGGTCATCCAAAACCGAAGCGTTAGTCAGACTGAATATGGAAGCGGAAAACCGGCAATTGTTTAAGGAAAAGTTGACGGATATAATGGCAGTTTTGCAGGAATTAGGCGCCAGAGAAAAAAAGGGATGAAGACTTATAAACTGGATGATTTAAAGGCGATGGCCGCCCTTGATAAAAGCGGCTGTCTTCTTTCTTTAAAATATTTCAGCAAACAATTGAAAGCCGCCTGGGGGCAAGCCAATCAGCTTATTCTGCCCGAAATGCCTCTGCCTTCCCGAGTTTTATTTTGCGCCATGGGAGGTTCTGCTTACGCCGGCAGGATCATCAAAGACCTCTATTCGGATGAAGCTGAAGTTTCTTTTGAAGTAATTGACGATTACGATCTGCCAAAATATGCTGATGACAGGACGCTTATTATCGCTGCCAGCTATTCCGGAAATACCGAGGAAACGTTAAGCACTTTCTCACAGGCTTTGGCAAGAAAAATTCCGCTGATTTTAGTTTGCGGCGGAGGGACTCTCGAAAAATTTGGCAAACAAAATAATTTGCCGACCTACGTATTCGACGGCGAATTTAATCCATCCAAACAGCCGCGTCTGGGACAGGGATATATGATCGCCTCCCAGCTGGCCATCCTGGCAAAAATGGGGCTTCTGAAACTCTCCAGCGGAGATTTTCTAAAAGCTTTGGATTTTTTGGAGGAGAAAAACAAACTCTATCCGGAACATATTCCTCAAGCAGCTAATCCTGCCAAACAAATAGCCTCACAATTGGAATATACGGTAGCTGTCCTGGTAGCCGGAGATTTTCTAAAAGGGGCTCTCCACCCCGTCCGTAACCCCTTAAATGAAACCGCGAAGCATTTTGCCGATTATTTCGTTTTACCGGAGTTAAACCACCATTTGCTGGAAGGCCTGCAATTTCCCAAAGAAGTAGCCAAAACTCATAAATTTGTCTTTATCAATTCCACTTTTTACCGTAATAAAATCAAATTAAGGCTTAATCTGACTGAGACGGTTGTGGCCAAAAACGGTTTAACATCTCAAATTATTAATCTTTCCGGCGGCAGTAAAATTACCCAAGTGCTGGAACTTTTACAGCTGTTTGGCTTTATCTCCTTCTATCTGGCGATACTTCATAGAGTCAATCCCTCTCCGGTACCTTTTGTAGATTTTTTTAAACAAAAATTAAATGTTAAGGAGGATACCTCATGAAAAAATACCAATTTATTGCCTGGTTTGAGGAGATTGATAAAAATGATATCGGTACGGTGGGAGGCAAGGGTGCAAATTTAGGAGAAATGTTCAAAGCTAAAATTCCCGTGCCTTACGGTTTTGTGATTACCTCGCAAAGCTATTTCCGTTTTATTAAGGAAACCGGTTTGGAGAAAAAAATCAGGGATCAGCTCCGTAATTTAGACCACCATAATTCAAACCTCCTGAATTCAATTGCCAAAAATATCCAAAAACTGATACTTCATGAAAGAATTCCGGAGGATATCGCCCGCGAAATCATTTTTGCCTATACGGAACTGGCAGCCCGCAGCAAAGCAAAACTTAAATTCCTGCAAAAACTGTCAGCTCTTTTAAAGAATCCCCTGGTGGCTGTCAGATCTTCAGCCACAGCCGAGGATTTGCCCGGTGCCTCATTTGCCGGACAGCAGGATACCTATTTGAATGTTTCCGGAGAAGCTAATGTTTTAAAAAAAGTACACAAGTCATGGGCATCCCTGTTTACACCCAGGGCAATTTTTTACCGTGAGGAACAGAAATTTGACCACATGAAAGTCGGCATTGCCTCGGTCGTCCAAATTATGGTGGCTTCGGAAAGCTCCGGAGTCATGTTTACGGTCGATCCGGTCACTAATGACAAAGCCAAAATAACCATTGAAGCGATATTAGGTTTAGGCGAATTGATCGTCCAGGGATCAGTCACCCCTGATCATTATGAGTTGAAAAAAGACGATCTGTCAATTTTGGTGCGCCAAATAGGAGACCAGAATAAAAAAATGATCAAAAAAGGGATTGACAATGCAGAAGTTCACCTGTCTAAATCAGAAAGAATTAAACAAAAAATCAGTGATGAGAAAATCAGGGAAGTGGCTGTCTTAGGTAAAAAACTGGAAAAACATTATTATTTTCCGCAGGATATTGAATGGGCCGTGGAAAAAGGCCAGGTTTTTATTGTTCAGACACGTCCGATTACTACTTATATTAAGGTAAAAAAAACAGACGGAGCTCCCTCTAAAGGCTTAGCGGAGGCGAACCTGAAATTACTCCTGAAAGGCGATCCGGCTTCTCCGGGTATCAAAAGCGGACCGGTAAAAATCATTTATAAAGCCATCGAAATCGATAAAGTCCTGCCCGGTGACGTCCTGGTGACTGTCCAGACAAATCCAGATTTTGTGCCGGCCATGAAAAAAGCCGTCGCTATCGTCACCGAAAGAGGCGGCCGGACTTCGCACGCCGCCATTGTCTCGCGTGAATTGGGTATTCCGGCTGTTGTCGGCACGGGCAATGCCACTAAAATATTAAAAACCTCACAAGTCGTCACCGTCGACGGCCGGGAAGGAAAAATCTACCAGGGTGCGGTCGGCTCGGAATTGACAGTACTGACTGAAAAGGAAGCTCCGGCTGCTTCTTTGGTCAAGCATAAAACCGCCACCAAAGTTTATGTCAATCTGGCAACCCCTAACCGTATTGAGGAGGTGGCGGCCATGAACTGTGACGGAGTCGGGCTTTTAAGAGCGGAATTTATGATTGCCGATATCGGAGTCCATCCGAAAAAGCTGATTAAAGAAAAACGGCAGCATTTCTTTATAGATAAGCTCGGAGCTGATTTGCTCAAATTCTGCCGCAGCTTCAATCCCAGGCCTGTTGTTTACCGGGCGACTGATTTTAAAACCAATGAATACCGGAATTTGATCGGCGGTAAGGATTATGAACCTGAAGAGCCGAATCCGATGCTGGGATACCGGGGAGCCTACCGATATATGTCAGATCCGGAGGTCTTTAATCTGGAATTGGAGACCATAAAGATGGTCAGAAATAAACACGGCTTAAAAAATCTTTGGCTGATGCTGCCCTTTGTCCGGACAGTCAGGGAACTGACCGAGGTTAAAAAAATTATTGCCGGGAGCGGACTGTCCCGTTCAGCTTCTTTTAAATTATGGATGATGGTGGAAATTCCCTCCAACGTGATTTTATTGGATAAATTCTGCGAAGCCGGTATAGACGGAGTATCGATCGGTTCCAATGATTTGACTATGCTTATCTTGGGTACCGACAGGGACAATACCGAAGTTTCTCCGGAATTTGATGAGAGAAATGAAGCCGTAACTTGGGCTATCGAGAGGGTGATTACGATCGCCAAAAAATACGGAGTGACGACCTCCATCTGCGGCCAGGCTCCCTCGGATTATCCGGATTTGGTCGATAAACTGGTCTCTCTGGGCATTACTTCAATGTCAGTCAATAGCGATGCCCTCGATCACGTCAGAGAAACGGTCTATCAGGCGGAATTGAGAATAGCCAACCGCGTCAGGAAAAAATAATTGTATGCCCCATATCAAAAAAATCAAGGCCCGGCAGATTTTGGACAGCCGGGGAAATCCGACTGTTGAAACTGCTGTCATATTGGATAACGGGCTGAGCGCTCAGGCATCCGTACCTTCCGGAGCTTCTCGGGGCAAACATGAAGCAATGGAATTAAGGGACGGCGATCCTGATGATTATCTAGGCAAATCGGTCCACCGGGCAGTTGATAATGTCAATCGCCAAATAAACCGTCTGCTTAGCGGATTCGACATTGAAAAACAGGCCCAAATCGACCAAAAAATGATTGAGCTTGACGGAACCGGGCAAAAAGAAAAATTAGGGGCTAACGCCATTTTATCGGTTTCAGCAGCCTGCCTCAAAGCCTCGGCTAAAGCAGCCGATCAGCCATATTACCAGAGGATCAGTGAACTTTACGGTCATAAAAGCAATTCAAAAGAAGTAATCCCTCTGTTTAATGTCATCAACGGCGGTCTCCATGGAGCAAGCCAGCTGACCATTCAGGAATTCATGGTCATCCCTTCGCCAACTTTGCCTTTTGAGAAAGCTTTGGCCATGGGGGCAATTGTTTACCAAACTATCCGCGCTGATCTTGTCAGCCGCAAGCTGGCGGTGGCCGTCGGGGATGAGGGTGGTTTTATCCCGGATAGCGCAAATAATAATGAGGCCTTGCTCTATTTGCAGAAAATAATTGCCAGAGCCAATTTAACATCCAATCGTGATATTTGTCTCGGGCTTGATTTTGCTTCCAGTACTTATTTCAAAGACGGTTATTACGCTTTTTCAGACGAAACACTTCTGTCCTCTAAGGAATATCTGGAGAAGATAATCTCGCTTCAAAAGGAATTCGGATTAATCCTGTTGGAAGACCCCCTTTCCGAAGATGATTGGGAAAATTGGACTGAACTGACTGCCAAAATAGGCGATCAGCTAAAAATTGTCGGTGACGATCTTTTGGTCACCAACGGAAAGCGTCTGTCCCGCGCCATTGAAACAAAAGCCTGTAACAGCATTCTCATTAAAATTAACCAAATCGGTACAATCAGCGAAACACTGGAAGTAATGAAACAGGCTTCGGAAAACGGTTTCAGCCGGATTGTTTCCCACCGGTCAGGGGAAACCAATGATGATTTAATTGCTGATCTGGCGGTAGGCACCGATACTGAATTCGTTAAATTCGGAGCGCCGGCCCGCGGTGAAAGAATTGCCAAATACAACCGTTTAAGTGAAATTTACCGTAAACTTTAATTTATAAAAAGAATGCGCCCTGTTGTTTTAGTTGTTATTGACGGTTGGGGGATTGCCCCGCCCGGTCCCGGCAATGCCATTTCCCAGTCCAATCTGCCGTTTTGGCAGCATCTTAATCTTAATTATCCGCACGGAACTTTGGCAGCTTCCGGGGAGGCAGTCGGATTGCCCCGAGGACAAGACGGCAATACTGAAACCGGCCACCTAAATTTAGGAGCCGGTTATATCGTGCCTCAGGACCTGCAAAGGATTAATTACGCCATTGCCGACGGTACGTTTTTCCAAAACCGTGCTTTTTTGGCTGCTTTGGACCATACCCGGAAATACGAAAGCAATCTTCATCTTCTAGGTTTGATAGGTTCCGGAGGCGTCCATTCAAATCTGGAGCATCTTTTGGCACTGCTTCAGTTATGCAAAGAACAGCAATTTAATAAAGTTTATCTCCATTTGATTACTGACGGACGTGATTCCCCGCCCAAATCAGCCCTCGTCTATTTAAACCAGCTGACCAATTATCTTTCCTCCGTAAAATTGGGGAAAATTGCCACCATCATGGGCCGCTTTTATGCCATGGACCGCGACCGGAGATGGGACAGGACGGAAAAAGCTTATCACGCTTTAACTTCTGTCAATGGTATACCCAACGGACCTGACGTCAGCCAAATTATCAACCAAGCTTATCAGGCAGGCATCACTGATGAATTTTTAGTGCCGACCCAGCTTACTGACAACGGTAAAGTTTTACCCAGAATTTCAAGCAAGGACAGTCTTATTTTTTATAATTTCCGCATTGACCGCCCCCGTCAGCTCACCCGGGCTTTTATCATGGAACAATTTACCCGGGAGGGCAATAAGCCGGAATATGATCCGTTTATTGTCAAGTATCATCAGAAACATATTATCAGTCTGCCTGTCTTCCAAAAACCTTTCAGCCGGGGCCAGTTTTTGAAACATCTTTATATGGTGACCATGACTGAATACAGTCAGATTGTCCATGCGTCAGCCATTGCCTACCCTCCCCATATTGTGGCCGTGCCTTTGGGTAAAATTCTCGAGGAAAACAAGCTGTCGCAACTTCATATGGCTGAAAGTGAAAAAGAGAGGTTTGTGACCTATTATTTCAATGGCCAGAGAGAAGCTCCTTTTAACAACCAGGATACGCTGATTGTCCCTTCTCCGAAGGTTCTTACCTATGATCTTATGCCGGAAATGTCAGCCAACCGGCTGACCGATGAACTTCTCAAGAATCTCAAAACTAAAAAAATTGATTTTGCGGTTGTCAATTTTGCCAATGCGGATATGGTAGGCCATACAGGTAATATTCCGGCAACCGTCAAAGCCTGTGAAACTATAGATCGGGTATTGAGCAGGATCATACCCGTTGTTTCTTCTCTGGGAGGACTGGTATTGATTACGGCAGACCACGGTAATGCCGAGGAACTGATAGATAACCAATCAGGAGGCATTAATACCGAACATTCCTCATATCCAGTGCCATTTATTGCGGTAGCGAAAAAATTATTGGGCAAGGGTCAGTCGCTGGGTAACGGTATTCTGGCGGACATAGCTCCTACAATATTAGCGATACTGAAGATTAAACCGCCTACGCAAATGACCGGTAGAAATTTATTGGTAAATATATTAGACTAAAAAAAAGAAGGAGATTTTATGAAAATTACTGTTTCCGTTATTAAAGCTGATGTCGGTTCAGTCGGAGGACATAACCGGCCAAGTGAAAAACTGCTGCAATCTCTAAAAGACCATCTTAAAGAACACGGTCAAAGGCTTCTTAAAGATTATAAAATCACCTCTACCGGTGATGACGGTTGTCTTTTGATGAGCCATACCAAAGGAGTCGACCATCCGGATATCCATAGATTGGCCTGGCAGGCTTTTACGGAAGCGACCAAAGTCGCTAAAGAACAGGGTTTATACGGAGCCGGCCAGGATTTACTAAAAGATGCTTTTTCCGGCAACGTCAGGGGCATGGGACCGGGTTCCTGCGAAATGGAATTTGAAGAAAGGCCATCGGAACCGCTTGTCCTGTTTGCCTGCGACAAAACCGATCCGGGAGCTTTTAATTATCCGATGTTTAGGGGGTTTGCCGATCCCTTCCATAATGCCGGACTTCTTCTGGCCCCGGATATGGCGGTCGGCTTTGAATATACCATAATGGATGTCAATTATACCGAAGGCGACCGGGTGATAGTTTTGAACGTTCCGGAAAATTATTATGATATGGCTGTTTTATTGAGGGATCCGGAACATTACGTAGTTGAATCTGTCAAGGCCCGCTCAACCGGTGATGTGGCTGCTGTCGTCTCTACCTCCAGACTTCATAATATTGCCGGTAAATATACCGGAAAAGATGACCCGGTCGCTTTGGTACGTACACAAAAACAGTTTCCCTCAACCGGGGAAATTCTTTCTCCTTATGCTACTGCCCATTTTGTCGTCGGAGATAACCGCGGCAGCCATATTGTACCTTTAATGCCCTGCAAACAGGGAGCGATTATTTCCTTTTTTGACGGTCCGGCCATTGTCACCGCTTTAGGTCTGTGTATCCATAACGGTATATTTACCGAAGGGGTGGACTTATTCGACCAGCCTTTCTGGGACCATATCAGGAACAAGGCGGCTGAGAAAACTATGCATATCCGCGATCAGGGCTTTTTCGGGGCAGCCATGGCCACTATGGAAGAACTGGAATATACCGGAGTAGTTGAAAGAATTAAGGCTTTGGACAAAAAATTTAAAATCAGAAAATAAACTTCCTAAATGGCTGCCCAAATTTATTCCAAAAAAGAGGTCAAAGTCAAGGTTTCTCCTAATTTGGCTGATTATCAGGAAACTCACGCTTCCTTTAACTGGCAGGAAGCTTCTAAAGATGTGGAATGGTTTCCGAACGGCGGACTGAATGCTGCCTATAATGCGGTCGACCGCCATATTAAAACAGCCAGGAAAGATAAAATTGCCCTGATCTGGGAAGGAACCAATGGAGAGAAGAAGCAATTTACTTTCCATGACCTTTATAAGCTGTCCAATAAATTTGCCAACCTCATCAAAGGAAAAGGTGCTGAAAAAGGCGACCGTGTTTTCATCTTTTTACCGAGAATTCCTTATCTTTATGCTTCATTCCTGGCTATTTTAAAAAACGGTTCGATTGCCGGACTTTTATTCAGCGCTTTCCAGGAACAGGCGCTTTTGGACCGTTTAGCCGATTCCGGCGCCAAAATATTAATTACCAATACGGAATTATCAAAGAGGCTGGAAAATATCAGGAAAGATCTGCCGGAATTAAAAGAAATTCTGACTGTCGATACTGCGGAATTTGAAGCTGAATTAGGCAAGCAATCGGAGGAATTTACTGCTATTGCCACAGATCCGGCTGATTTTGCCTTTATGCTTTATACTTCAGGCACTACAGGCAAACCTAAAGGAGTAGTCCATCAGCACTACGCCATCGTCGCCCAGCATGCCACGGCAAGGTATGTTTTGGATATTCATGATGAGGATATCTATTGGTGTACGGCAGACCCGGGTTGGGTGACCGGAATTGCCTATACCATCCTGGGAAACTGGAGCAATGGTGCGACCAGCGTCATACACGAAGGCAGGTTCGACCCGGACAAATGGTTTCAGATTCTGGCTGACTACAAAGTCAATGTCTGGTATACTGCCCCTACAGCCATCCGCATGCTGATGGGCGCAGGTGATGATTTGCCCAAAAAATATGATTTATCCCCCCTCCGGCATATTCTTTCGGTAGGTGAACCTCTAAATCCCGAAGCCATCCACTGGTCAATTAAAGTCTTAGGCCTGCCTTTTCATGATACTTGGTGGCAGACAGAGACCGGCTGTATTTCAATTGCCAATTATCCGGCTATGGATATAAAAATCGGATCAATGGGAAAGCCGTTTCCCGGAATAGGAGCTGCCATTGTCGATGATTTAGGAAAAACAATCGAAGACGGTAAAGAAGGTAATATCGCCTTAAAACCCGGCTGGCCGTCGATGATGAAGGCTATCTGGCAGCGGCAGGAAAAGTACGATTCATATTTCGTCAACGGCTGGTATTTATCGGGTGACCACGGTTACCGGGATACTGACGGCTATTTCTGGTTTATCGGCAGAAGCGATGATGTCATTAAAACTTCCGGAGAAAGAATCGGACCGTTTGAAGTCGAATCAGCTTTGATTGCACATCCGGCTGTCATCGAAGCCGGTGTCATCGGCAAACCGAATGAGTTAAGAGGCTCAATCATTAAAGCTTTCGTGGTTTTAGAAAAGGATTCCCTTCAAAAAGTCAAAGATCCGCAAGAAGCCCAAAAACTGAAAGATGAACTCTCCCAATTTGTAAAAAAACATTTAGCCGGACACGCCTATCCGAGGGAAATTGAATTTATTGATAAACTGCCCAAAACCCGTTCCGGTAAAATCATGAGAAGAATCCTCAAGGCCCGCGAACTCGGCCAGCCGATCGGTGACACCTCAACCCTGGAAGAATATTAAAGCCGTAAAAGCACTACAAACTCGCCTTTCGGATCGGTAAAATATTTTATAGCCTCTGGCAGTCTGCCCCGCCATACTTCCTGATGAATTTTAGTCAACTCGCGGCAGATGACGATCCCGCTATCGGAAAAAACTTCCTGCATTATTTTTAGGGTATCAATCAGGCGGTGCGGGGATTCATAGAAAATAACCGATATCCGTAATTTATTTTCCTTAAGAAGGTTGAACCAGTTGCGTTTTTTATTTTCAGAAGGCGGAGGAAAGCCCAAAAACATAAACGGAGTCGGCGGTAATCCTGATAAGGTTAAAGCAGTAGTGACAGCCGAAGGGCCGGGCAGGCTGTCAATTACGATGCCTGATTTTATGGCCAGATTGACCAATTTATAGCCCGGATCGGAAATCAGAGGCGTGCCTGAATCGGAAATTAAAGCGATATCTTTCCCTTTCGTTAAAATGTTTATAATCTCAAAAGAAGCTGTTTCTTCAATCTCATCGTAAAAGGGAATTAATTTCGGTAAAGCAGTATCAGCCTGACCGTATTTTTGAGTTAATATTTTCAGGAATTGACCGGTACGGCGGGTATCTTCGCAGGCTATATAGTCTACCGATAAAAGTGTCCTGACCGCCCGGTAGGTTATATCCTCAAGATTGCCGATCGGTGTTGCCACTATCAGGAGTCTTGCCATATACTGGTTATATACTGTTTGCAATGGATTATGCAATACCATATGATAATTTCATACAAATAAATTATGAGTAAGTTAGCTCTGGTGCGCCACGGAGAATCCCAATGGAATGCCAAAGGCCTATGGACGGGCTGGACTGATATCGGCTTGTCAGAAAAAGGCCGCCAGGAAGCCAGGGGAGCCGCCATGAAACTTAAAGATCTTTCTTTTCATCTCGGATTATCTTCCGACCTTAAAAGAGCCTGGGAAACTCTCGATATTATTAAAGAAACTTTGAATTTGGCTGACTTACCGACTTCACGCCATTTTGAATTTAAAGAACGCCATTACGGCATCTATAGCGGCCGCAATAAATGGCAAATCAAGGAGTCTTTAGGTGATAAAAAATTCAAGCAACTAAGGCGGGGCTGGGATTTCCCGATTCCCGAAGGTGAAAGCCTAAAGGATGTTTATAAACGGGTAGTGGCCGGTTATAAAAAACACATCTATCCGGAAATAAAAAACAGCCGGAATCTCCTGCTTTCCGCCCATGGCAACTCCATCCGGGCTTTAATGAAACATCTGGAAAAAATCGATGATGATAAAATAACGGACATTGAGCTGGATACAGGCGAGATAATTCTTTATACCATTTCACCTTTCGGTAAAATTATCAATAGAGAAAAAAGAAAATAGGAGGAAATTTATGTCAATTAAGAAAGTCAGAATCGGAGTTAACGGTTTCGGCCGGATAGGCAGGCTGGCTGCCAGGATTATTTTGGGCAAGCCAAACCTGGAATTGGCCGCGGTCAACAGCCGTTCCGAAGCCTCTTCCCATTGTTATCTTTTAGAGTATGACTCATCCTACGGAAAATTGGATAAAACTTTTAAAGCTGAAGAAAAAGCCTTTTTTGTTGACGGACAAAAAACAGATGTTTACAGAGAAGCAGAACCCGGGAATATTCCCTGGCTAAATTCTGGAGTTGATATCGTGCTTGAAGCTTCCGGAAAATTCCGCACCCAAAAGGAGTTATCAGCCCATCTCAAAGAGAACGTTAAACAGGTTATCCTGTCAGCTCCGGCCAAAGATAAAACTACAACCATAGTCATGGGCGTAAATCAGCAAACTTTTGATGCGCAAAAAGATAATATTATTTCCAATTCCTCCTGTACCACTAATTGTTTAGCTAATATTATTAAACCTCTAACGGAAAATGTTGGCTTAAAAAAAGTTTTTATGACGACAGTCCATGCAATTACGGATTCCCAAAATCTTTTGGATAACTCACATCCGAAAGAAGAACGCCTCAGAAGATCAGTTTTATCGTCGATGATTCCCTCTTCCACCGGCTCTGCTAGGGATATTGTCAAATTGTTTCCCCAATTGGCAGGCAGGATTTCCTGTAAAGCGATACGTATTCCGCTGTCGACTGTTTCTCTTATCATATTGACAGCCGAAACAGAAAAAGGGACAGATACAGAAAAACTTAATGGACTTTTTAAAAGGTATGCCCGGATTGATCAAAAAGACTATCTTGAAGTGACGCAAGAAAAACTGGTTTCGGTTGATTTTAAAGGCAATCCGCATTCAGCTATCGTTGATGCTAGCCTGACTGAAGTGTTGGAAAACAGTCTGATCAATCTTTATGCCTGGTATGACAATGAATGGGGCTATGCCAATCGTCTTATCGATTTAGCATTATTTACAGCCCAAAAAAGGGATATGTTATGACTAAGAAAACCATCCTGGATTTAAAGGATATATCGGGTAGAACAGCTTTTGTCAGGTGCGATTTCAATATTTCTTTAAAAAACGGCCAGGCAGTCAATAATACTAGAATAGAAAAAGCTCTGCCAACTTTAAATTATCTTTTGCAAAAAAATTGCAGGCTTATCCTCTGTTCACATCTGGGCAGACCGATTGGAGCCGATCCTCAATTTAGCCTGAAACCTGTTGCTAAAGCTCTATCCAAATTAATCAAAAAGCCTGTCCATCTGATGGCTGATTTCTGGAAAAAAGAGGCCCTACCTGATATTAAAAAATTGAAGAAAGCAAAAATCATCCTGCTGGAGAATATCCGTTTTTACCCGGGAGAAAAAGCCAATGATGTAGATTTCTCCAGGCACCTCTCAAAAATGGCTGATTTTTTTGTTAATGAGGCTTTTGGCGCCTCCCATCGTGTACATGCCTCAACGGTCGGCATTACCCATTTTTTGCCTTCGGTAGCCGGCCTTTTAATGGACCGGGAAATACGCATACTTTCAAAGGCTTTTAAAAATCCAGAAAAACCGCTGGTAGTATTTATCGGAGGAGCCAAGACACCGGAAAAAATTTCCGTAATTGAAAAACTTTTGGAAACAGCCAATACCGTAGCCTTGGGAGGAGCCATTGCCAACACCTTCCTGGCTGCCTGGGGATTTGGGTTGGGGCAATCAATGGTTGATTATGAAATGGTCGAAATGGCCAGGGTTGTCTTTTGGAAAGCGACCAGAATACATTCCGCTCTTCTTTTACCGGTTGATGTCATAGTGCAAAATAATGCTGAAAAAAAAGTTATCGAATCCGTAGATTTCGACCAGGTCCCTTCAGATGCCACCATTTATGATATCGGACCGAAAACACGTTTGATGTATGCACAACTGATTGACCGAGCTAAAACGCTGATCTGGAACGGCCCGATGGGTTTTTATGAAAACAAAAATTTTCGCCAAGGGACCGATTTATTGTTGAAAAAAATTACCGCTTCAGTCGCTTTTTCCATTGTCGGTGGAGGGGATACTTTAGCCTGTTTGAATAAAAAAGAGTATATGGATAAAATCTCGCACGTTTCAACCGGTGGCAGCGCCATGCTGGAATTCATTAACAAGGCTACCCTCCCCGGCATCGAAGTCCTCGAGGATAAATAATTTACTGGTAGCGGCGGTAGACAGCTACGACACGACCCTGGATTTTGACGTGGGTGGTGTAGATGGGAGACATGGCGGCATTGGCCGGTTCCAGACGGATGCGTTCTTTCTCAAAAAATATTCTTTTTAAAGTAGCCAGGCCGTTGGGCAAAATAGCCACGACAATATCGCCGCTTTGGGCTTCGCTCTGGTGTTGCACTACCACAAAATCACCGTCTAGAATGCCTTCGTCAATCATGGAAGTGCCCTTAACCTGCAGAATATATCCGGGTTTCTTGCCTGAAAGCATGCTGGCAGGGACAGACTGGTAATAATTGGGGTCTGTATGGGGTTCCAGAGGACTGCCGGCCGCGATAAAACCCAGGACAGGCAGTTCGACCGCAGTCTCATTCTCATTGAATTTTGCTCTTTGTGAGATAACTTCAATCGATCTTTCGTAGCCGGGATTTCTCTTAATATAGCCTTTTGTTTCAAGCCGTGACAGATGTTCATGGACGGTAGAGGCGGCATGAAGACCCAGGCTTTCGGCAATTTCCATTAAAGTCGGAGCAAACCCATGTCTTTGAATATACTGCTGGATGAACTCCAATGTCTGCCTTTCGCGGTTATAAAGAATATTAGCCATAATTTAAGCGAACAAATTTAAGTAATATTTTCAATTTATGCTTACAAGATTAACAATAGGTTAAAAAAAAGCGAATGTCAATATCAACAAACCTGATATAACTAACTCATATTGGGTTATTTGGGGGTGAGTCAAAATTTAGAGGGATATGTGTTAAAATTAAAGATTCACAAAAAATATATGAAATTCAAGCTTAAATCTCCATTCAAACCTACCGGCGACCAGCCTTCTGCCATTGAACAACTCACCAAGGGACGGGAAATGGGTTTGTCCTCCCAGGTGCTTTTGGGCGTGACCGGAAGCGGTAAAACCTTCACTATGGCCAAGGTTATTGAAAAAGTAAACCGGCCGACTTTGGTTATTTCCCATAACAAGACTTTAGCCGCCCAGCTTTACCAGGAATTCCATGAATTTTTCCCTGACAATGCCGTGTCTTATTTTGTCTCTTATTACGATTATTACCAGCCAGAAGCTTATATTCCGCAAAGCGACACTTATATTGAAAAAGAGACCCAAATCAATGAAGAAATCGATAAACTGCGCCTGGCGGCTACCACTAATTTACTGACCCGTCCTGACACCATAGTGGTGGCTTCTGTTTCCTGTATTTACTCATTAGGCAATCCGGCGGAATACGGCAAATTTATTCTGGAATTAGCCGGCGGAGCATCAATATCCCGGGAAGCCATTATGAGGCGTTTGGTTGATTTGCAGTACCAAAGAAGCGATTTCGGTTTCCAGCGCTCAACTTTCCGTGTCCGTGGAGAAAATATCGATGTTTTTTTGGCTTATGAACCTTTTGCCGTCAGAATCCGCCATGACAGCCGGAAAATCAGCGCTATCCAAAGAATTGATCCTTTAACAGGTAAAATTTTAGCGGTAACTGAAAAAGAGGTCATTTATCCGGCCAAACATTATCTGACGGAAACCTTCAACCAGAAATCGATTTTTCAAACTATCAGAAATGACCTGGAAAGACGGGTAAAAGAGTTTAAGGACCGGGGGAAACTTCTGGAAGCCCACCGTCTGAACCAAAAAGTCAATTATGATTTGGAGATGATTGCAGAAATGGGTTATGTCAACGGCATCGAAAACTATTCGCGCTATTTTGACAACCGCCGTCCCGGAGAGCCTCCATATACTTTGCTTGATTATTTTCTCAAACCATATAAAAAGAACTGGCTTTTGATAATTGATGAATCGCATATGACCGTGCCGCAAATCAGAGGCATGTACCATGGAGACCGCAGCCGTAAAAATGTGCTGATCGATTTCGGATTCCGTTTGCCGTCTGCCCTGGATAACCGGCCTTTGACCTTTGAAGAATTTTCCAATCGGATCCCCCAGACTGTTTTTGTTTCGGCCACTCCGGCAGATTGGGAGATAGAGCAGGCTAAAATTTCCGGAAAAAAAAGCGCTATCAAAGGCAGTGGCATTGCCGAACAATTAATCCGGCCGACCGGCATTACCGATCCGAAAATCCAAATCAGGAAAACCCAAGGCCAGATTATAGATCTTATCGCTGAAATTTTAAAGCGAAAAAAGCTAAAAGAACGGGTTTTGGTCACCACCCTGACCAAAAGAATGGCAGAGGACCTATCCGAATACCTCGATACGCGCAAATACCGGGATATGAAAAAATATAAAAATCTGTCTGACGAGGAAACGCCCAGGGTTGCCTACCTTCACAGCGATATTGAAACTCTGGAAAGAAGCGATCTTCTTGATGATTTGCGCCTGGGGAAATACGACTGTCTGGTAGGCATAAATTTATTGAGGGAAGGGTTGGATCTTCCCGAGGTTTCCCTGGTGGCCATCCTGGATGCCGATAAAGAAGGTTTTTTGCGCAGTCAAACTTCGCTGATCCAAACTATGGGTCGGGCATCCAGACATATAAAAGGAGAAGTCATTATGTACGCCGATCGCATCACCGGCTCAATGAAAAGAGCCATCAACGAGATTAACAGGAGAAGAAAAATTCAGGAAGAGTACAACCGAATGAATAAAATCAAAATTACTCAAATTCTCAAACCGATCAGGGCAAAGCTGGTAGACAGGATAAAGGAAAAAGATGACCTGGATACTTTATTTAATCAGGACAAAGAACGCTTGGAAAAATATCTGGCAATAACCAAAGACGAACTGACTCCATATGATGCCGGGAAACTGATAACGCGTCTTGAAAAAGAAATGAAGACAGCGGCCGCTTCCCTTGATTTTGAACTGGCAGCTGCCATCAGGGATAAAATCAGGGATATTAAAAATATATCGGAAGAATAAATATGAATGAGGTCATTTCCATAAAAGGAGCGCGCGAGCACAATTTAAAAAATATAAGCCTGGATATTCCCAAAAATAAACTCATAGTTTTTACCGGTGTTTCAGGCAGCGGTAAATCCTCATTGGCCTTTGACACTATTTATGCTGAAGGCCAGAGGCGTTATGTCGAAAGCCTTTCATCCTATGCCAGGCAATTCCTGGGAGTGATGGACAAACCGGATGTGGATTCAATTGACGGATTGTCACCGGCAATTTCCATAGATCAGAAAACAACCTCCCATAATCCGCGCTCAACTGTGGGGACCATTACGGAAATTTATGATTATCTCAGGCTTCTCTTTGCCAGAATCGGACATCCGCACTGTCCTACCTGCAAACGCGAAGTAATCAGGCAAACCATCCAGCAAATAGCGGAAAATGCCCTTTCCATGGCTAAAAATATATATGCTCACGGATTAAAAGGGCCGGGTGTAAGATTGATGATTCTTTCACCGGTGGTCAGGGACAGGAAAGGAGAATTTTCCAAACTTTTCGGAAATTTAAGAAGCAAGGGTTTTACCTCATGGAGAATTGACGGTACGTTTTATGATGCTGCGGATGACTTTGTGCTTATCAAAACCAATAAGCATACTATTGATGTGGTCATTGACCGGATTGTCATCGATAAAAAAACAATTAAGGAAAATTCTGCCAAACTATTAAAACGTTTGAGCGAAAGCATCGAACAGGCAGTTTTATTGTCTCAGGGTCTGGTTCTGATTTCAGAAATAGAGGATGCTTCTTTCGGCTTCCCCGAAAAACCTAAAAAATGGCAGGACCATCTGTTTTCCGAAAAATTTGCCTGCCCGTTCTGCAACATCTCCCTGCCTGAATTGGAACCGCGGATGTTCTCATTTAACTCTCCTCACGGCGCCTGTGCCAACTGTACCGGTCTCGGACATCTTCTAAAAGTAGACCCAAATCTGGTGGTTAATTTGAATTTGTCAATTTCAGAAGGAGCGATAATTCCTTTTGCCAAACTGATTTTAGCTGATACCTGGTACGGCCGGATCGTGACCGAAGTGGCACAATCATTAGCCATCGATATGCGCAAACCCTTAAGATCGGCAGATCCAAAAAAACTCGACAAACTTCTATACGGGACCGGGGGAGAGATTTATGAAGTTAAAGGTGAAAACAGGCAGGGACGGGTTGTAACAATTGTGGAAACTTTTTCCGGTCTTGTCTTGGAGCTTGAAAGAAGATACCACGAGACGGAATCTGATTATGTCAGAAGTGAAATCGGTAAGTTTCTGAAAGAGGAACTCTGTCCCGGTTGCCAAGGTAAAAGGCTAAAACCGGAAGCGTTGTCTGTTTCTATTGACGGAAAATCAATTGTCGAAGTGACGGCCATGCCCATCAGCAATGCTTTCCAATGGACTGACTCTTTGTCTTTGAAACTTAACAGCCGTGAGGAAGCCATCGGAAAATTGATCCTCAAAGAGTTAAAAACACGGATTTCTTTTCTCATTTCGGTTGGCCTTGATTACCTGACCCTGGACAGAAGCGCGCAGTCTCTGGCAGGAGGAGAAGGCCAAAGAATCCGCCTGGCTTCTCAAATCGGTTCAGGTTTAACCGGAGTTTTATATGTTCTTGATGAACCTTCAATCGGGCTTCATGCCAGGGATAATTTAAGGCTGATTCGGACCTTGGAGAAATTAAGAAATTTAGGCAATACGGTGGTAGTTGTGGAACACGATGCCGAAATGATCAGTCATGCTGATAAAATTTTTGATTTCGGTCCGGCAGCCGGTGAACACGGAGGTTATATTGTGGCTGCCGGAGATGTTGACGTTATCAAGAAAAATTCCAAATCCGTTACCGGACAATATTTATCCGGCAGAAAAAAAATTAGCCGCAATTTAAATATAATAAATCCTTCGCAAAAAAGTAACCGGCTTATAATATACGGTTGCCGGGAAAATAATCTCAAAAATTTGAATGTTGAGTTTCCTCTGCAAAAATTGATCTGCGTCACCGGAGTATCCGGAAGCGGTAAATCAACTTTGGTAGTCGATACCCTCTACCGTGCTCTCTACCGTCATTTCAACCCTTTTTCGCGGGAAAAGATCGGCAAGCATGAAAAAATTGAAGGACTTGAACATGTCAAAAAAATTGTTTTGATTGACCAATCTCCCATAGGCAGAACTCCCAGGAGCAATCCGGCCACTTATACGGGCTGCTTTTCCTATATCAGGGAACTTTTTGCCCAAACTCCTGAAGCCAGGGTCAGAGGCTACCGGCCGGGTAGATTTTCTTTTAATGTCAAAGGAGGACGCTGCGAAGTTTGCCAGGGTGACGGGCAAACCAAGATAGAGATGCAATTTTTGCCGGATGTCTATATTACCTGCGATGTCTGCCGCGGTTCCCGCTATAACAACGAAACATTAGAGATACGCTACCGGGATAAAAATATTGCCGATGTTTTAAGAATGACGGTTGAGGAAGCCCTGTCTTATTTTAGCAATATTCCCGGCTTATATACCAAAATGCAGACTTTAAATGATGTCGGCTTGTCCTATATCAGATTAGGCCAACCTGCTCCGCATTTATCAGGCGGAGAAGCCCAGCGGGTCAAACTGGCCAGCGAACTTTCCAAGAGAAATACCCGGGAGACGATTTTTATTCTTGATGAGCCGACAACCGGTCTGCATTTTGCCGATCTGGAAAAACTCCTCCATGTTCTTGCCCAACTGGTAATCCTGGGGAACACCGTCGTTATCATCGAACATAATCCGGACATTATCAAGAATGCCGACTGGATCATAGATTTGGGACCGGAAGGCGGGGACAGGGGAGGAGAAATTGTCGCCTCAGGATCACCGGAAGACATGGCTTCTGTTAAATCTTCCTATACCGGAGAAATATTAAAGAAATTAAGCTCTAACAAACCATGAATCAAAAAATACCTTTTGACGTTTCTTCCCTGCCGGAATATACCGGAGTCTATCTGTTTAAAAACAGGATTGGCCGGGTGATTTATGTCGGCAAGGCTCTTAATTTAAAAAAAAGAATAATATCCTATTTCAAAGATAAAGCCGTTGATATTAAAAAAAGGCGGCTTATCGAAAATATTGCTGATTTGGAAATGATTGAAGCCAAAAATGAATTTGAAGCGCTGATTCTTGAGGCATCCCTGATAAAACTTTATCTTCCTAAATTCAATATATCCCTGAAGGATAACAAGCAGTATTTATATATGAAAATCACCTCAGAGGAATATCCCCGGCTACTTTTATCAAGAAAAAGAAGCGATTTGGACGGAGAGCTTTTCGGTCCTTTTCCTTCCAGACAGACCGTCAAAACTATCATTAAATATTTGCGCAGGGTTTTTCCTTTCTGCAGCCAAAATCCGAAAATAAAAAAAGCCTGCTTCTACAGCCACCTTGATTTGTGTTTTCCCTGTCCGGCTCAGATAAAGAAAATGCCTGATGAAATTAAGCTAAAGATGCGCAGAATTTATTTAAAAAATATTACAAATTTACGACGTATTTTATCCGGCAAAATCGAATCGGTGGTTAAGAATCTGACACATAAAATGCAGCAAAAATCCGCTCAAAAATTATTTGAAGACGCGGCCTTAATAAGGGATAAAATCCGGCAATTGAAGTCAATCAGCGGAGAAAAATTCACACCCAGTCAATATTTGGCAGAGCCTCAACTTATAAGTAATCTGAGAAAAGAAGAACAGAGACTCTTGGAAAGCGAACTTGGAACTGTTTTTAAAAGTACTATCAAAGCGGAAACAATTGAGTGCTATGATATCAGCAATCTCTCCGGGAAAAATGCGGCCGGTTCCTTAGTCACTTTCTACCGGGGTTTGCCCGATAAAAAACGCTACCGCCATTTCCGTATAAAAACCGTAAAGAGTCCTGACGATTTTGCCATGCTGAAAGAAATTTTATCAAGGAGGCTTAAACATCCTGAATGGAGGCTGCCGGATCTGCTGGTAGTTGACGGCGGGGAACAACAGTTAAGAATTTTTAACGGCCTCTTGACGGATTTGAAAATAAACGTGCCCGTTATCGCTTTGGCTAAAAAAGAAGAAAGGATTTATTATGCCAGAGATGAAAAAACTGCTGTTCTGGATCTTGCCCGCGATTCTCCGGCTTTACAGTTGATACAAAGACTGCGGGATGAAGCCCACCGTTTTGCCGGACGGTATCACCGGCTCTTAAGAATCAAATATTTATTTAAGATTTAAGTTATGTTAATCTGAAAGTCAACCTTTCAAATTAAGTCAAGATGAAAAGCATAATCAGAAAGTATTTGGCTGCCTGCCTGGCTATTTTTGTGGTCAGCGAATTAAAAACAGGTCTGATAATTGAGAAAGGCTGGCCTAATCTGGCTGCTGCCGCTTTGTTTTTGAGTTTGATTCTATTATTGAAACCCCTTCTTGACGTTCTTATGCTTCCTTTGAATCTTTTAACCTTAAATTTAACCAATCATTTGGCTTTCATTGCCGTAATCTATATTTGGGGACTTTTAGCCTGGCAAACAACCTTTATAGCCGTGAACATTACTGGAGGTAAATTCGGTCCTTTCAGTTTCTCGTCTCTCAGGTTGACTTCTTTTGAAGCCGGTATATTATCCTCGATCCTGATGGTCGTCATTCTTAAATTATCTAATTGGTTATTTAAATGAAGGAAAAATCATATATCGTCATCGGCGGAGGAACAGGCACTTTTTCCGTCCTGAGCGGACTTAAAAAATATACGGACAATATCGGTGCGGTTGTCTCGATGGCTGATTCGGGCGGCAGTGCCAAAAAGGAACGTGATGAATGGGGGCTACTGCCATCAAGCGATATCCGCAAATCCCTGCTGGCTTTAGCTGACGTATCCGCTTCCGACAGCCTGATATTACGTAAACTTTTTCAATACCGTTTTGCCAAAGGTGTAGGTGTATCCGGCATGACTTTCGGTAATCTCTTTCTGGTAGCCTTAGCAAATATCGTCAAATCGCAGACAAAAGCCATAGAAATGGCTTCAGAGCTTTTAAGAATCAGAGGCCGGGTCTTGCCTGTCTCTTTGGATCATGTCGATCTGGTAGCTGAATATATGGACAGTTCAAAGGTTATCGGCGAGCATAATATAGATGAACCGGAACATAACGGACGGATCAGAATTAAAAAATTATATACTAATCCAAAAGCTAAAATCGACCCTCACACCAGGGAAGCCATAAATGGCGCGGACATCATTGTTATCGGTCCGGGAGGCTTTTATACAACAGTCATTGCCAATCTGGTAGTTGACGGGGTGGTTGAAGCTATCAGCCAGTCGGCGGCTAAAAAAGTTTTCATAATGAATTTAATGACGGAATACGGTCAAACATTTGGCTTTACCGCGCGGGATTTTGTTCTGGAAATCGGCAAATATTTGGACTTGAGAAATTTGGATTATATTCTGGTGAACCGTACCCCTATCCCGGAAAAAATACTTAAAAGATATATCCAGTCAAAGGCTTCTCCTGTCGTCAATGATTTATCCGGAAGCTGGCCGTTTAAAGTGGTAAGTTTGGATTTGTTATCCTCAACCGTTGTCAAAAAAGAGAAGGGCGACACACTAAGAAGGAGTCTTGTCAGGCATGATCCGGAAGCAATTGCCCGCTTTTGTCTCAAAAATCTGACAAAATAAGGTATAATAGGAAAAATGCAGCAAACTTTAGTTATTATCCAGATAATTGTTTCCGTTTCTTTAATTGCTGTTATCCTGATCCAGGCAAAAGGAGTCGGATTAGGACGTGCCTGGGGAGGCGGCGGAGAATTTTATAAAAGCCGCCGGGGAGTGGAAAAAGTTATATTCAGACTGACAGTGGTTTTAGTTGCCCTGTTTTTAGCTTCGTCAATATTAGGCGTCATCTATCTTTAGTTTACTTCATGCGGAAACATTTGCTGTATTGGGTGTTTTTTACTCAAACATTTCTTAAAAGGCACACCAAACAAATTGTTTTTGCTGCTTTGACAGGATTTTTAATTACCTTATTTACATTTCAAGTCTATCCGTACCTCTCTATGCGGCTGGAAAGAAAGCATTATAGGATCGGCATTATCGGCAATTATAATATTAACAATTTGCCGTTATCAATCCAAAACAAAATCAGTTTCGGGCTGACGGCAATTCTGCCCAACGGGGAAGCGACAGAAGCGGCCAGTTTATCCTACACCGTCGAAAACAGGCTGATTTACAAATTTAAACTCAAGCCCAATCTGAAATGGCATGACGGCAAACAATTAACGGCCGGCGATATAAATTATCGTATTAAAGGAGCCGAGCTTAAAGCTCTGGATAATTATACTCTGGAAATTAACCTGAAAGAACCATATGCTCCGTTGCCCATAATTTTAAGCCAACCACTTTTCCGCGAAAAATTGAACGGGTTGGGACTTTATAAAGTAGTCCGTTTAATAAAAGTTCCGGGCTCTGACCAGATTGCTGAAATGACCATTGTTCCGGAACTTAGAGAATTAGCTTCGGAAACATACCGCTTCTATACTACGAAAAAGGATGCTATTTTAGCTTTTAAACTGGGAGAAATTGATATTCTTGAAGATTTGGATAGTATCGGGGAACTTGAAAATTGGAAAAATCTGGTAATTTCGGAAAAAACACTTTACAACCAGGTGATTACCCTTTTTTATAATCTGAAAAAAACTGAATTCAAGGAAAAGGAAGTCAGGCAGGCTTTCTCCTATGCCATTCCGCCTTTTGGGACTTATGAAAAAGCCGCTTCTCCGATTTCTCCATTTTCCTGGGCGTACTCGCAAAAAATAAGGCTTTATCAATACGATGAGGAAACAGCCCGTAAAATTCTGTCAAAAAGTCCTCTGGCAACTTCATCGGCTAATCTGGTACTGACTGCTCCTATCTCCATGCTGTCATTGGCCCAGCATCTGGTTGATGCCTGGGCGAAAGTCGGTGTCCCTGTCAGGATTAAAGTCGATAGCGGCATCCCCGGTGAATACCAGTTTTTACTAAGGACTCTGCCAATCCCTCCTGATCCCGATCAGTATCATCTTTGGCAGTCAACTGCGGAAAACACCAATTTAGCCAATTACTCAAGTGCCAAAATTGACAAACTTCTGGAAGACGGCCGCAAAACTTTAGATATAGAGGTAAGAAAAAAGATTTATGCCGATTTCCAGTTTTACTTGGTTGACGACGCCCCAGCCATTTTCCTCTATTACCCGAAGAGTTACCAGGTGACCAGAAAATAAACCTTCAACCACCCTGGCTTCTAATATATGATAAAATAAGGATGATTTTGGTCAGCCGCGGTGGCGAAATTAGGTATACGCGCAGGACTTAAAATCCTGTGGTGTAATACACCGTGTGGGTTCGATTCCCACCCGCGGCACTCTTTAAAAAAATAACCCCTTATGATTAAATTTCTGAAAAAGCGATATAAATTGATAATCAGTTTGGCCGTCATTGCCGGTCTGGTTATTTTTTTTACCAATAGAAGCAGCGTTCAGCGGAAAAATGAAAAAGAAGTAACAGCTAAAGTAAAATCAGGCAAGCTAGAAGAGATTCTGACTATCTCCGGTGCCATTGATGCAGAGGAAAAAATCACTTTAAGATTCCAAACATCAGGCAGACTGGCCTGGGTTGGAGTTAAAGAAGGTGATTACGTTAAAAAATACCAGGGAATTGCTTCTTTGGATAAACGGGAAGTAGAAAAAAATCTCAAAAAAAAATTACTGGCCTACATGAATGAAAGATGGGATTTTGAACAGTTGCATTACGATAATCTGGTTTTAGGCAGGCCGATCAGCAAGGTTGGAGAACTTACGATAGAGGAAAGAACTATCCTTGAACAAGCTCAATTTGATTTGGAGTCCTCGGTTCTGGATTTGGAAATTCAGACTTTGGCAGTTGAATACGCCAATCTGTGGACGCCGATTGCCGGTATTGTCACCAAAGTAGCCGCTCCCTTTGCCGGTATGAATATCACACCGGCAACAGCAGAATTTGAAATCATCAATCCGTCTACAGTCTATTTTTCCGCCACCGCCGATGAAACCGAAGTAACAAAACTTAAGGAATCACTAGCCGGTAAACTGGTTCTGGATGCTTTTCCTGATGATAAACTTACTGGAGTCATCGATAAAATCTCCTTTACTCCTAAAAGCGGAGAAAGCGGTACGGTTTATGAGGTTAAGTTTAAGTTCACAAATCTTCACGGTACTGATAATTACCGTATAGGCATGGCCGGGGATGTCGACTTTGTGACCGGCTCAATCAACAAAGCTGTCTATATCCCGACTAAATTTATTCAGGAAGAAAAAGCCAAGACTTATGTTTTTGTCAAAAGGCAGGTAAAAAATGAAAAAGTTCAGGTTAAAACCGCTGAGGAAATCAACGGAGATACGGTCATCCTATCGGGCCTTAAAGTTAATGAAACGGTTGTCCTGCCCGGAAAATGATCACTCTTGCCCATGTCAACAAAATCTATCAGATTGACGGTGAGGAATTCTACGCTCTCCGTGACATCAATTTGGAAATAAAACAGGGAGAATTCACCGCCATCTTGGGTCCTTCAGGCTGCGGCAAATCAACCCTGATGCACATTATTGGGCTTCTGGATACTCCCACTTCCGGCACTTTACTTATCAACAATAAAGACATCACCAAACTGGATGACAACGAGCTTTCCCGCTTGCGCAATGAATTTGCCGGTTTTATCTTCCAGCAGTTCAACCTCATCAACAAACTGACAGTTTTGGAAAATATTATGCTGCCGACTATTTATTCCGCCAAAAAATACTCATATGAACCCAAAACCAGAGCTTTAGAGCTAATGGACCGTTTCGGCATTCTTATCAAACAGAAGTCTTATCCCAACAAACTTTCAGGCGGTCAGCAGCAGCGGGTAGCCATTGCCCGGGCTCTTCTCAATGAACCGAAAATAATCCTGGCCGATGAACCGACCGGCAATCTCGACTCCAAAACCGGCAAAAATATTTTGGATCTTATCAGGGAATTAAACCAAAAAGAAGGCATGACTGTGGTTCTGGTCACCCACGACCGGGAGATTGCCGAATCGTGTCAGCGTCATATCAGCATGCTGGACGGCAAAATCGTCTGAAACAACATCACATGGGCATCCTGCTGTCTATCATTAAAACATCTTTGTCGGATTTCGACCGTAACAAACTGCGGACTTTTTTGACTTCATTGGGGATTCTCATCGGGGTATCTTCAGTCATTTTACTGGTGTCACTCGGCGTAGGCTTAAAAAATTATATAACCGAACAATTTGAAAATCTCGGCAGCAATATCCTGATCGCCATGCCCGGCCAGATTTTCGGGGGTGACAGACAGATGACCGGCGGCAATTTCTCCGGCATTACTTTTACCGAGAAGGATTACTTGGCAATTGCCAAAGTCAGCGGCATTAAAGCGGTCGCTCCGGCTTATGTCAAAACAGTGAGCGTCAGTTTTGAAGGAAAAACCGAAATCGGCAGTTATTACGGAACAACCGCAGAAATTTTTCCGATGAGGAATCTGGAAGCGGGATACGGCCAAATTTTTTCTGCGGGCGATGTCGAAAAAAGAAAGAAAATAATTGTCGTCGGCCCGAAAATTGCCGAAAAGCTCTTCGGCAATATGGGGTCTTTTGTCGGCAAAACCGTTAAAATTGAGGACCAGGGATTTAAAGTTTCGGGAATACTCAAATCAAAAGGCGGAGGAGGATTCGGCGGTCCGGATTTTGATTCATTCCTTTATGTTCCTTATAAATCTTCACCGAAGATAAATCAGGAGAAAAAATTTTCCGTCATTAATTTCCAGGCGGATAGTGAAACCGTGATTGATACTGTCAAAGAATCGGTAACTGCCTTACTGGAAAGATCTTATGATGAAGAAGATTTCTCTGTCATTGAACAGACACAGATCCAAGAAACCGTCACCTCGATTTTCGCTATCTTAAACGGTGTCCTGGTAGCCATTGCCGCCATCTCCCTGATCGTCGGCGGTATCGGTATTATGAATATTATGTATATCACCGTTACCGAAAGGATCAGGGAAATCGGCATCAGAAGAGCGATGGGAGCAACCCGTAGAAACATCCTCAGCCAGTTTTTATTCGAAGCGGTATTTCTCTCCTTCATCGGCGGCAGTTTCGGGCTGATCGTATCACTCGTGATTGTCTTTATCGGTTCCCGCTATTTTCCTCTGGCTATTGATTTGATGAGTGTGGTGGTGGCTTTGACTGTTTCAACGACCATTGGTGTTGTTTTCGGTGTACTGCCGGCCAGAAAAGCGGCACTTTTATCGCCGGTTGAAGCTATCCGTTATGAATAAATACCAAAGTCTTATTACCATCATTAAAAATTCCGTGGCTGATCTGATCCGTAATAAACTCCGCTCTTTTCTAACCATGCTGGGTATCATTATCGGCATTTCATCAGTCATCCTCTTAATTTCCCTGGGATTGGGTTTAAAAATGTATATTCAGGAGCAATTTAAAGCCTTGGGCAGTAATTTAATCATAGTCATGCCGGGCAAAATGATGTCCGGCGGGGGAGCCAGCTACCAGACAGCCATGATGTCCGGATTCAAGTTTGAGGAAAAAGATGTCCAAGCCCTCAAGAAATTGGACTCCTTAAATACCGTAGTACCACTTTTCTCAAGAGTTTTAGATATTGCCTCGGACAAAGAGAACAAAGTTTATGAAACGATTGTCTCCAATGAAGAAATTTTCGACATCATGAATATGGAAATTGAATTCGGCCGGCTCTATAACAAGGGCGATGTCAGTAAACGGAAAAAAATTGCCGTTCTCGGCTTCGGACCGGCCGAAAAGCTATTCGGTTCTGCCGAAACCGCCCTGGAAAAAAATGTCAAAATCGGCAATCAGACCTATAAGGTTGTAGGAGTTCTGGAGAAAAAGGGTGGTGGAGGAGGAGTAGTACCTTCGATTGATGACCATGTATTTATCCCGCATACAGCTGCCATCAGTTTTAATCCGGGCAGGAAATTCATGGCCTTATACGCCAGAGCGGCAGATGAGCAGAATATAGAACAGACAAAAAATGATATTAAAGAGGTGATGCTGAAGAAATATTCGGATGACGATTTCAGTATTTCCGACCAGAAAGAACTGTTATCGTCGATCAATTCGATTTTTGATATTATCAGTCTGGTTTTAACAGGAATTGCCGCTATTTCCCTGATTGTCGGCGGTGTCGGCATTCTAAATATCATGTATGTTTCTGTCGCTGAAAGGACCAAGGAAATCGGTATCAGAAGAGCATACGGCGCGACCAGAAACGATATTCTAGTCCTGTTTTTAACGGAATCTGCGCTGCTTTCGGTTTTAGGCGGTTTTATCGGACTAATTATTGCCCAAACTGCGGTATTGGGTATCAAACAATTTTTTCCGGCCTACATTGATCTTACCAGCATAATTCTGGCTTTGGCTGTTTCCTGGTCAATCGGCCTTATTTTCGGCGTCCTGCCGGCAGTACAGGCATCTAAACTGACTCCCATCGAAGCCATCCGCCGCGATTAATTTTTTAACCTGTAAAAGTGACCCGGGAGCGAATCGAACGCTCAACCTTCCCGTTAGAAGCGGGATGCTCTATCCGTTGAGCTACCGGGCCCCAAGCTGCGAGGCATGGATTCGAACCATGATAAACAGCTCCAAAGGCTGCTGTCCTACCATTAGACGACCCCGCAACGTAAAAAATTACAAAGTAATTTTAACGTTGCTGAAACGTTTAAATTTGCAGAGCAAATTTATTACGTTTCGCAATATTGAATACAGCACTATATTTTACTACAATTGGAAGAGAAATTCAGGACCCG
>MFJU01000041.1 GCA_001779315.1 Candidatus Gottesmanbacteria bacterium RIFCSPLOWO2_01_FULL_42_22
ATGGCTACCGGAGGCACAGCTTCTCCCTTTTTCTTCCTGAACCATTTCCTGCTCTTTGAAATATCCTTCCTGCTTGAGCCATCAGTCTCAATCAGCTTATCCTTAGGACTGATGGTATTTTACCTTTTCTCCAAACAGGTAAACCCGACTCCTGCCTCACTGATTGCCCTGTTATCCTTTGTCTTTATGACCCCGTTGGCCTTTTTATCCGGCATTCTTTACCAGCGGTTTAAAAAAAGACTGAAGAAAACCTCACCATTTCCCCTATAGTCTCAAATATAATCTTTTGTTTATTTTTATAAATTTCGGGATTGCCAAGCCGTAATGCAGCTATCTAAAGCAATCTGGACCCTGTCTTTTTCCGTTTTTTTTAGCAGTCTCACCGGATATTTGCTAAAATTGTTTCAGATGAGTATAACAACAAGCTTATCCCTCGATAAAGCCTAAAAAATATTTAATACATCTTATAGTCTCTCTTCATCTGGCAAATCCTTCAGAAATTTAATAGACTGGAGGTATGTTTAGAACCATCACTTATTCAGTCCTTTTAATTCCCTTCTACCTTATTTTCTATCAGGCAGGGATCCTGGCCCAGGAAATGAAATCGGAAAAATATACCATAGAGGGGAGCAATTTCAATATCTCTTCCGGTATTTCCGTCTCTGACAACTTCCGGCTTACTGATCTGGTCGGCAATGCCCAGGCGCAAATTTTTACGGCCAAAGGTTTCTACCGGCAATCGGGCTTCAAAAATTCAGCCGCAGTATCAGCTTTTACATTTTCCATTTCTCCCCTTTCACTTAATTTTGATAAACCGACCCCGGGTAAACCGCAGGAAAAAACATTGCAATTTAATATATCAAACAGTAATTTAATAGGATTTAATATAACAGCTGAACAGAACCAGCCGCTGATCACCTCGGGAGGCACCGAGATTCCTGATACTCTCTGCAATGGCGCATTCAATAAAATCTGCACCTCAAACCAAGCCTCTGCCTGGACTATAAACCGCGCCTATGGTTTCGGCTATCGCATTAGCGGAGATTCAAAACCGGCTGATTTTAAGAAGTCCACCTATTACCGCCCACTGCCTTCCAGGTCAAAGAAAGAATCTCCTCAAATTGTGCTTTCCTCGGTTGATAGAAACGCTTCGGAGGGAGCGGAAATGATCTTTAAACTCAATTTCTCTCCGAAACAGCCTGCAGGCATCTATAACAATGTAGTACATTTCACGGCTATCCCGGGAATATAAACATGGTAAAAATAAAGAACTATATACTTCTAATCGCCTTAGCATCATTGTTCCAGCCGAAATTAGTTTCTGCTCAATCGCTGGCGCTTTCCGTATCCCCGCCGCTGGTTGAAATCATGATCCAACCGGGAAAAGAAACCAATCAAACCGTAAGACTGACCAATTTGGGTGATGATACGTATCTTAAGGTTAACATCGCTGTTTATGAAAACGGACGGATAAGGGACGTTTCAGACAGTGACAGATTACCCTGGTTGGAGTTTACTTCCGAAAAAATCGGGGACAAACCGTTTCTGGTCAGAAAGAATGAGGAAATCCCGGTCAATCTCCGCCTCCATCCCTCCTTAAATTCGGAAACGAAGGACTATTACCGTGCTTTGACTTTTTCTACCATTGCCTATCCCCATGATCCGCAAACCCAAGTTAAAGTCAGCCAGACTATAGCTTCGATATTGCTCATCAGCGTCACTTCTTCCGGTCTTCCCAAAAAAGCGGAAATTGTTTCACGCCCTCCCCGCTTCATTGACTCGTTTGACAAACTGCCCTTAAACATCAAAGTCCGCAATACCGGCAGTACCTATTTCAGGCCAAACGGCACCGTCACTTTAAAGGGGTTCATCGGAAAAGCAGGATATCCTATCCTGCCTGCCGCCATATTAATTAATGAGCAAAAAGAGCTTCTGATCGAAAAAAATAGCCGTCAGGCTAGCTATTTGCGGGGATTTTTTATTGGACGATATCAGCTTGAGACCAGCTTTGTCATGGATGAAGGCTCCTTGAGAGTTTCCGGAAGTTCAACCTTCTATGCTTTTCCCTGGAAAATCAGCCTATTTCTGATAGCCTCCTTTTTGACATATCGCTTCCTTAGAGCCTATCGACAAAAGCGGGTTATGTGATATAATCGGCCTTAAACTACATAAGGTGATGCTTTTATTAGAGATAAAGTTTTAGAAGATTAATAACCTATAATTATTAGATCAAGAGACTATATAAAAGGACAACGTAGTTAAAAATTAAACGTTAGATCCGGAAGACATTCAAAAGTCAAGCAGCCACATCTACAAAAGAATAGAAAACAGTCTATTTGATTCCTTTTTTATCCTATTCTGACGATCCAAACGTAAAATAACCTCGCATTAGCAGTTACATATATGTAAGTGCTAAGACTGACTCTCGATAAAAATTTTAAAAACGTATGGTTCTACTATCAGAGATAAGTAATAAAAATCTGATAATACATAATAGACTTATAGTATTGATATAAAGGACGCCAAAAAGGCTATTAAAATCATTTTAATAACAGAATATTAAAATTGCCTATAGTAATATTTAATTCTATCGAATATATTCCCTGTTTAAAAGAACTTTTCTGAAAATCCGCTAAAAAAAATAATTTATGCCATTCTGCAGAAAATTTAAAACAAAGACTATATCTAAAGACATCATTAAGCGGTATAATTGATAAGCTATCAATTGATATATTTAGATATATTAAATGTAGCTAAAAAAGTATGCGGGAAATCGTGAAAATCAATCAGCAGATTCTTTAAGCGTAACTTGAAATACCTTCCTGAATACCCCTTTACTAGATCATTACTCTCTTGACAAGCTTATTAAGATAATGTTTACTGGAATCAGAGGATTAAAAGTGTAAAATATGTCTAAAATCGAAGCTGAATTTAAAAAATACCTTAATTCCCTAGTTATTTCCCGCAAGATCAGAAGCCAGAACTTGCGTTTATTTCTCAATTACCTCAGCTACCTAAAACTCTCAGGTATCGTCCATCCCGGAAAAGCAAAAACAGTGAATTTTCACAGGATCGATGAGTTTAAAAAGCTAATTGGCCGTAAGATTGTTAAGGAAGATGAGTATAACCAGTTCATCACCTATCTCACCGCTTTTATAGACAAATTTAATACTAATCATACCAATATAACAGATAGTAAGTCCCTCAAACAATATCAGGAATTGCTGGATGCTTATTTGCATTACCTCGAAAAGAAAAATTTTTCTCCGGCCACGGTCAAAAACTACAAGTCAGATTTACAGCAGTTTTTAAAATATGCCGGAAATAAACTAACCGACCTTAATATATCAAAAGATATAATTGATGGCTTTATTAACTATCAGCAGGAGCTTGACAGCAGAAAAAGTACTTTGAGAAGGAAACTTTCGTCAATCAATTCATTTCGCAACTGGCTTCTGAAGAAGTCACCGATAAAAAAACTAACTCATAGGGCAGACGAAATAAAACCTAAAGTAGATGCTCATGATACTTTAATTGAGTCATCCGGACAATCTTATTCAAATAATCAAAATCCTCCGGCTGTCCGTTTCCCGCAGAGTATATCATGGTTTTTCACGCTCGCTCTAACCTCACTGTTATCACTATCAATAGGCATCGGAATATATCAGCAATTTTTTCTCCAGCCTCTAACTTCTTTAGCCTTACCGGGTCCGACAACCAAACCGTCCAGGATTATCAATTTTCAGGGAAGGTTAACAGATAATTCGGGAAATCCTATAGTAGAAAAGACGCAAACACGCTTCAGGATATGGAACCAGATTGCCGGAGGCAATACCTTATACGATTCAGGTTATTGTCAAGTGTCACCGGATCAAAACGGTATTTTTTATACACTCATTGGATCAACCTGCGGAATTGAAATCTCTTCATCCGTCTTTTCCGAAAATATTTCCGCTTATTTGGGAGTTTCAGCAGGCAGCGATGCGGAAATGGAACCGCGGCAACAAATAGCCTCCGTCGGCTACGCTTTAAATAGCGAGACACTCCAAGGACTCTCTCCTTTATCTCCGGCTTCAGGAAACTCCATCCCTTTTATCGATCGCGACGGACAGCTCTTAATCAGTGCCTCCTCGCCGGTCGTTAAATCGGATTCAGGTTTATTTACCCTCGAGGGTACCAATCTGCTCTTATCGACCGGTATTGGTTCAAATGGTTCTATTTCCCTCAAACCGGATCAGAATGGTACAGTCAATCTTGATTTTTCAGGTTTTATTCCGGCTTCAAGTTCAGCCTTTTTGAATATTAAAGCACCCAATCTGATTTCAGGCTCACTCATTTCCGCTATCGGTTCCTCTTTGACAGCCGGTTACCGTCTTTTGGAATTGTCGTCCGGAAATCCTCTTCAAGTTAAATTTTCCGTAGATGCCCAAGGCAATACCAATATTTCAGGAGACTTAAAGGTGTCAGATGTTTTCGAAGCCAGCTCTTCCGCTGTCCTTATCAATTCCCCTCTTACTGTAACAAATCTAATCAGTGACGGCGGCTTGGGGATTTTCGGCAGCAACGGCAATACCTTACCGGTTTCCTTTGATTTCACCAAAGACACGACTGTCGAATTTGATTTTAAAACCGGCACTTCCAAAATTGAAATAGCCGCCAATATTGACAGCAACAGCACGAAATACTACCGTTTTTCCTGGAATACGGACAAACAGATGGAAGTGGCCAAATGCATAAACGGAACCTGCACCTCCCTAGCTACCTCAACTTTAAACTGGACGAATGATACCTGGCATCACGGCTATATCAGATTCATCTCGGATTCCATCCGTTTTGACCTGGATAACAACAGCGGGCGGGTGAACACCAATACAACTTCCGACGTGCCGAAACTAACTTCTGCCTATATCCGCTTTGTCTCAGGCTTGACAGCCATCTCCAATCTGCGGATTTCACCAAACAGTAAAATTATTCTGACTGCCGGAGATACGGCTGTCGGAGGTAAAATTGAGGCCGCCGATAATATCATTTCATCCGGACAGCTGAAAACAGGCAGTTTTTCCTCCGCCCCTTCAAATGCCGGCAACGGCTCCCTCTATTTCAACTCTTCTGACAACAAACTCTATTACTGGAACGGCTCATCCTGGGTTTCTGTTTACGGCTCAGGCGATCTGATGGTTTCAGGAGATGTTTTTCTGAATTCCGGCGTCTTTTATCCCTCTACCAATTCAACTCATGAAGACCAATCTACCTATTTTATCGTGGCAGATACGGCCGGAACAGGTTCAATTATGACTAATGCCGGCAATTTTGCTTCAGGAGGTACGGATTTCGCCGAAGTCTTTGACAGCGATGGGGATTTAACGGTCGGTGATCTAGTCGAAATTGCCCAAGGATCAGACTTGGAAAGCAATTTGCCTAAAGTTAAGCAATCCTCCTCATATCAAAGCCAGAAAATGATAGGTTTTGTTACAGATAGAGCTGGTTTCGTAGGAGGCATGCAGACTGATATGGATAAAATTTCCGTGAAAACAATCGGCTTGGTTGGCCGTGTCCCGGCCAAAGTATCCTCAATCAACGGCCCGATTGCTGTTGGCGATCCTTTGACTTCTTCCGCTATTCCGGGAAGAGCGGTCAAAGCTATAACAGCCGGCCCTGTGATTGCCCGCTCTTTAGAAAATTTTTCCCAGGGAGAAGGAACAATCTTAGTCTTCGTCCAATACGGCTGGTTTGATCCTGGGAAGATAACGGAAGAGACAGATAGTAATAGTTTGATAGCACAATTCCTGGCACCTTTAATTCAGGCTCTGTCAAAAGCCAAGTTGAATATTGAATATTTAATTGCCGGCAATATTGAAGCTGAAAGCCTGACTTCGCCGGTCATTATCGCTGAAGAAATTAAAGCCGGGGAAATAATAGCCGAAGAAGTAACAGCTGAAATCATAATCGCCGGGGATGTGGCAATCGCAGGCGATTCAACTGTTTCCGGCACCCTCTATGCTGACCGGATCAAGTCGCAAGACCTTGACAACTTAAGCAGTACTTTCGGAAAGTTGACCGATCGCCTTTCGGAAATGGAAAAAGTCCCGCCGGAAGCAACGGCAGGAGCTGCCCCCGTTAATCAATTTGCCGATGAATTTGACTCGATTTTAAGCGAAACCGAGCAAAATACCTCAAAACTTTTATCCCTTTATGAAAAAGTCTCGGCCTTTATCGCCAGTTCCTCTGCCGAAATTGCCCAAGTCTCGATGCCCTCCGACAGACTTATCGGTATTAACGAAGAAATCCCGCTCTCCCAACAGGCATTAACATCACTCAAGGTGACCGGTCCGGTTTCCCTGGCTGATACGGTTGTCGCAGGACAGTTGGTGGTTGACGGAAATTTATCCCTGTCTCACAGCCAGCTTGCTTCAATCGGCGATTACCTTTATCTGACATCCCAAAAAGCCATCGATCTGATGGGCGGCAAGCTAATTGTCGATAATGAGGGCAATTTGACAGTCCACGGCCAAATTTATGCGGAAAAAGGCATTATTACACCGCAGATAACCGCACAAACAGATAATCTCTCAATCAAATTAGGTCAAAATCCACTTTCAAGCGACAGTGCACGCATTGGAGGAGCAGGTACTTTGACTGTTTTGGGCAATGCTTCAATTTCGGGGAGGCTCTCCGCAGCCAAAATTGAATTAGACTCATCTGACAAGGATACTCCGGACCGCTTAAGCGCATCGGAAAATTTTGTGCAAAACGGCATTAATGCCCCGGCCTTATTTTCAAAAGGGTCAGTCGGTCGAGCCTTGATTATTGCCAATTACAGGGAAATGATTATCTTTAATGAGAACATTAATGAAAATACCCTTGTTTACCTGACACCTACCTCCTCGGCAAACGGACGCAGCCTTTATGTTTCCGGCCGTGAAATTTGTCCCCCGACCAGTAGCGATCCGAATTCGGCCAAATGCAAAAAATATTTCAAAGTTGCCCTGGACCAGGCAATAGCGGAAGACCTTTCTTTCAATTGGTGGCTGGTTAATTAAGTACTATAATAAAGATTGATTTATTCATGAAAAATAACAGATATTCCACTCCGCTTGAACTTCTTACTTTATCAGCTGTTTTCTTGTCTATTACCTTTGCTCTTTACTATTCGTTTTCATGGCAAAGAAAACACTGGACGCAGCAGGAGACAACCCAAACTCAAAATGTGCTGGGAGAAACGGCCATAGCACAAAAAGACTCCTCAATTTGCGAAAAAAACAGGTGCGGTTTTTGCCGGGAATGCGGCGAAACTGCAGGTTTAACCTGCGGTTATCTGTCCCGCTGCCGACTAATTGAAAAAAAATGGCAGTGCCGCTTTGATCTTTCCTGTTTATGACTGATTTGATAATTTTGATATTTGCTTTTATCTATCCCCTTTTCCATTCTTTTTTTACTTATGACCCGACTGAAGTGGCCAAAATGACCTTGCTGGGAATAATTGTCCCCTTATTGTTATTTTTATCCTCAATCCGTTTATGGCGAAAAAGGGAATTGCCCATACCGCGAAATCCATATCTTCCGGTTTTGCTTTTACTGATAGGCGCATTTACCGTCTCCGGACTGACATCCGCCGCCAATATAGTCATCCCTTTAACCACTCCGTCATCTCTGGGCAGTCTCTGGCTTCTTTTTGGCCTTTTTCTTCTTCTTTCTTGCCTGGATGGACGGATGAAGCGGATTTATCTTGATTTAACCATAGCCGGATCAGCTTTAATCAGTCTTGCCGTTATTTTTATATATTTGGGGATTTTACCCCAAACGGTGATTTTACCCTCCGGCAGTCTTTTAACAACATGTCTTTACTTAACAGTCATATCTGCCTACCTCCTGGCTAAATTCATTACTGATATTAAATATGGCAAAAACCCTCTTTATATTATGGCACTATTACTCACTCTCTCTGCAGGGATAACACTGGCTTATCATTTAAACACAGACAAAAAAGCTTTGCTTCTGCCTCACTCTCAAGCTGTTTGGGTCTTTTCAAAAATCGCCGGCAATCCCAAAGATCTTCTCTTGGGAGTAGGGCCGACACAATTTATCAGCGCTTTCAGCAAATTTAAAGAGGCTTCTATCAACAAGACTCCTCTTTGGAATATCACCTTCAGCACTTCCTCCTCTTTTTTCCTGAATCTTCTAACCGAGGGAGGCATTTTTAGCGGTTTGTTATATTTATGGCTATTTTTTATCACTCTTAAATACTTACGCCGTAATCTGCCTATTCTCTTTTCCCTGGCGGTTATCTTTATCCTGCAAATGATTTTTCCCTCCAATATGGCACTTCTTTACCTTATGTTTTTACTGATGGCTTTTAGCGTGTCCCCCGATTCCCGCAACAATTGGCGTCTTCCCCGTTTTTATACTTTTAGCCTGACGATGATTTCTTTTGTGTTCTTTTTAGGAATCGGTTACCTGTCAATCAGGAATTTTCTGGCTGAATCGTTTTATAAAAGTTCCTATGATTCCCTCTCGGAAAAAAACGGCAACGAAGTTTATAACATGCAAAGAAGCGCGGTGATTTTAAACCCTCATTCGGATAAATACCATCTTGCCCTTTCCCAAACTTCCCTGGCTTTGGCTGATTCCTTCGCTAGAATAGAAAACCCCTCAAATGAGGAAAAACAGAAAGTGACTAAACTGGCCCAGCAATCGATAGAAGAAGCTCAAAGGGCAGTTTCAGCAAACAAACAGAATTCTTTAGTTTGGGATAACTTAAGTAAAATCTATGGGGCATTGCAGAAATTTGCTATAGGATCTGACAATTGGGCAATTGAGGCAGCCCGCCAAAAAATCATGCTGGACCCGGCTAATCCCAACAGTTACTTAAGTTTGGGCACCTTGTATTTTTCCCAGGAAAAATTTGCGGAAGCGGAAAATAATTTCCGTGAGGCTATCAACCTAAAAGAAGACCTTCTTTCCGCCCACTTCAATTTAGCCTTATCTTTGAAATCCCAGGGAAGGTCGCAAGAAGCCAAAAAGGAATTTGAAACAACTCTCAATCAGCTTCCGGCCGCCTCCCCCGATCTTCCCCGCCTGCACCAGGAACTGGAAAGTCTTTGATTCGTTCTTATACCCCATAGTAATTTGACTTAGTACCCTCTTTCTGCTATTCTACACCCCTCAATAAGTTAATATGGAAAGACTTATAGAAAAAGGAGCAGAGTAACTTCCTTAGGTTACCCAACCTCCTTTTTTTAGTGGCAAAAATCTGGTCTGGAGACTTTAGTTAAGTCTTTCCACTCCAGGCCGGATTCTTGCTGCTAAAACAGCGAGTGGTTTTGGAGGCAAAACAATTCATTTTTTTCGGATTGTCATTGCCCAAAAAACCAAATTTTATTCTTGCACTTTAACAATCTGCGGAAAAATTCATCTCCTCTGGTAATTCAGCCAGGAAGCGGGTTGAGATCTACCCATCTCTATCGGCCTTCTGGCTGATTAGACACCAAAAAGGAGGTGAAAATAAAACCATAAAAAAACTCAGCCATAAGGGAGCTTCAATAGCTTCCTGCATCGTAATTGCGATGCGAACGTAAACAACCGATTTTCATATATCTAATTCGGAGGAAAAAATGTCTCACCGAAAGGCTTGGAGCGCAATCGCGTTCCTCGTATTGTTCAGTATGTTACTCAGCGCGTGCGGCGGTTCCGCTTTACCTCTTAGGAGCGACATGCCGCTTGATAGCTTGACCGAAGCAGTTACCTATACCAGAACAGGCCCAGCAAATGATCCCATGGAAGTCAATGAATCACTATATCGGGGACTGAATGAGGGTTCACCGTTGATCGGTCAATATACCAGATTCGGCAGAATGTCCGGGGTGGACACCGAAGATGTGTATATCAACGATGTCCCTGTGCTGGGAATGATCCGCGTCAAACGCGAATATGGTTACAGTAATAACTTCGAAGTCCGGCCGACGTTTTTCGAGGCGCATGACGCCAAAGGAAATGTCGTCTGCTGGATTAAAATCCGTCATCAGTTCAACCGAAATATCGAGCAATACCTCAAGACCGGCTACCGGGACTTTGATAGTCTGTGGTTCTACCAAGTACCCTGCAGCCGAAATAACAACGGGCGGTATAACCTCGACCTTGAAAAGGCAACCTTTTACGCCCTCGTCGTCAATGAGGTCTGGCAAGCCAGGATTTACTGGGGCTCCGTCTTCGCTAACTGGGGACATTCTGTCACCTTAGTTGGGGGTTATCTCAATGCTTGGCCTAACAACTGGTGGCTCAACGGGGACATTCCGAATACGCAGTTTGATTCTGTCGGCACAACCAACCTAATGTTACAATTGGTGCGTGAGCTGTCAACCTCTGCCCAACCATGGGTGGCCTTCAACAAAGACAGCCTATTCGCCAAGACTAAGGCGATCTACTCTGCCGGTGATGCCGATCAGTATTGGACGGTCGATCGTCTGATGTTGAATCGCCAGCGTGAATACGGTATCCTTATGCGTTCAGATACAGAGTCGCCCTGGACTATCGTCACGGTACAGCCTGTCTACAATTTTGAAGAAAACGATATAGGGCAGGTTATCACTAATGCCTATAATCTGGGAAACCAACCATTCGAAGGGAGACTCAATGAACAGGGATTACCAAAAAATCCCAATGATACGGTAATCACCGAACTCGAGAAATGGGGTTGCCAAAACTGCCCGAACGCCACCCTCGAACAACTGATCTTCAAAGACGTCAACAACAATACTTTGTACACGATCACTTTCCGAGGCTTTTACGGCGCCAATGACACACTCGTTATCTACAGCGGCCGCCGGCCTGATTTTAACAGGCTCCTTTCAGAAGTCCCTCAGGAAGAAGTCATGCCTGAAAGGTCACTTGTTTACGACGAGAAAGGCAACCCAAAGCCCCTGGATGAGCAAACTTTTAAGGACGACGAACAGTGGGAGAGTTTCCTGCGCGAGGGTACAGTCTGGAACTGGCTCAAAGATAATCCTGGCTCTCTGGATACGGACTTGTTTGTTCAGTTTCGCGTCAATGACGCGACTGAATGGGCACCCATCCCATGCTCAGATGGCGGGACATGCGGCTATAGGGCTGTCGAATGGAACCTGAACGCCAGCTACTTCTTTGATGGCGATGTTCGCAAAGCCTGGCTTATCTCCAATTTACTTGGAGAAGTTGGTGTTCGGACGCTCGGCTTTTCTTATGCGAGTAATCGCTTTGAGGGATCTGGACTGCTCTTCGCGCAAGCCCAGTCGGTTTACAACAGTGAATTTTACAAAGGATTCACGACGCCGGAATCGGCGCTCATCATGGATGCGAGAGCAATGCAACTACCAGATCACATCAAAGAGGCTATGGCCGAGTTGTTCAGTAAGTAACTTCCGCAGATAGTTTAGCAAGAACCCCACCGTAACGGTGGTTTGACCGATAAGGTCTTATCATTTGTTTCGCGTGGGGTTCTTTTTTGGGAAAAATATTATCTTTTAACCATTGAATAGGCGGCGCCGGCGAGGATGATAAGATAAAGGACAATCCCTACGAAAAAGGATTTGACGGCAAAGACCGGGCCTTCTTCCCGTAAGACAAAAGACAAAAACTTCCTCACCCCCCAGAAATGGACCAAAAATGTTAAGCCTGAGGCTGCCAGTGTGGCATAAATAAGATAATTCGCTGCGGCTATGATGAGAGAGAGCGCTGAAAGAATCAGACAAAAAACAACAGCCGCGGCGGAGACGGTCGTCAGGGCTTCCTTCATGGTGGTCGCCACCGGATCGAATTTTTTGCGCTCCCGGTAAATGCGGCTCCAGAAATATGAGCGCCAGAAGTATTTTTTGGCAATCGGCAGGAAATCCTCAAACTCATGCCTGACCATGATTTTCGGGTTGAAAACTACCGCGTAGCGTCGGGCAATACGGTATGTCAGTTCTATATCCTCCACCAAAGCGGCTTTGTAGGTGGTATCAAATCCTCCCAGGCGCAAAAACAAAGCACGGTTGATGGCCGCTATCCTGGTGGAGAAAAGATAGTAATAGTTTTTCGGATCGCGCTCATTGATCCAATAGCTCCAATCCCTTAACGCCTTGAATTTGGGGAAAAACCTGCGGCTTCTCTGGTTTTTCGACCAGACGCCGGTCAGGGCAAACATATCTTTATCCCGGCTAAAATTACTGATAAGTTCGGAAAGTGAATGCGGATAAAGCTCGACATCAGAATCCAAAAACAGGACTACCTTGCCGCGGGCAAATTTGACGCCGGTATTGCGGGCCGAAGCCGGCCCGACATTTTTTTTAAGCTTTATAATTCTGAAGACAGCTGGCGCTGTTTTCTTCCGCTTGAAGTATAGGGCTATTTCATCGACTGTCGCATCAACTGAATGATCATCAACTATAATTATTTCAATCCGGGAAAAATCAACCGATTTGGAAGCAAAAATCGATTTTAACAGGGCAACTATCGTTCCCCGGCTGTTATAGGCAGGAATGACAATCGTCAGAAAGATCATGAAGCGAAGTTATTTACGTTATAATAAATAATTGAGTCGATGGTCAAGTACAAAACCGCTATTTTTGCCATCCTGATAATCTTTTTCCTCGGTTTTTCCTACTATCCGACACTTTTTGAGCTTTCCCAAAAAGGCAAATTGGCAGGCAAAGGCCGGGATTTCATCCTGGAACATAACTATTATTGGCCTGATTTCAATCTCTACCTGTCTAAAATAAAACAGGGTTATGAAGGCCGTTTACTGGTAGTTGAGAAATATACCTCAGAGCCGCACCGGGGTTCCCTGATCCAGATTTTTTATCTGGGCTTAGGGGCAATCGGACAGCTTTTAAATATTTCTCCGAATTACGCCTACCAGCTGGGCAGGTTTATCCTCTCATTCCTCTTAATTCTGATGATCATCCTCCTGGCCCGTAAATTATTCGGAAATTCCGCCTTTATGATTTTAGCTTTTGTGACAACCGTCGTTTCCGGCAGTTTTCCCCGGCTGGTAAATACCGCAGACGGCTTGAAAATCGTCAGGTTTATGGAATGGTGGTCCAATATTGACAGCCTCCAGCGCCTGACTTTTATTCCCCATATTATTTTCGGGCAGGTAATCTCTTTTTTTCTTCTTTACCATCTGGCGATGACCGGGAAACGGTTGTCCGGGAAACAACTTCTGTTTTACGCGCTGTTAGGCAACCTGGCCGGTCTTGTTTTTCCGCCGAGTTTAATCACATTAAACGGCATCATCCTCTGTCTGATGTTATTTAAACTTTTAAAAAAGAAGCCGGTCGCCACCTATTGGCATATTTTTGTTATTTCTTCTTCCTTTTCCCTGGTTTATCTATTCCTGACGACAAACGTAATGCCCTGGTCCGCTTTGGTCGAATTCCACCGGACCCATCCGATGATGATTCCGTTTAAAGACTATGTTTTAGGCACCGGTCCGGTCATTTTCCTGGGTTTCTTCGGATCTTTGGCTGCTGTAATATACAGAGACCGCCGTTTTTACCCTTTGATTTTATGGGTGGCAGTTACCTTTCTCTTTGCCGCTTTATTTTCGCTCGTAAGGGAGCAAAGCCCTTTGCGCTTTACCCAGACAGGTTTGTTTATTCCGCTTGGCCTTTTGACAAGCTATTTTTTCCACAGGCTTTGGCAGTTCTTCAGGACAAATAACAGCCGCTCCTTGCTTATCGCCGGCCTTACCCTTTACCTTCTGGCTAATCTTTACATTATGTACAACAGCCTCAAATGGCAGATTTCATTCATCACTCAAAGGGTTAATGCCGATTATCCGGCCGTTCCCTATCCGCCCCAGACTATGTATCCTCTTTCTTCCTGGATGGAAGCCATCAGCTGGCTGGAAAAAAATACAGACCATAATTCCGTTGTCCTGGCGGGCGCGACCGCCGCTAATTTCATCCCGGCTTATGCCGGCAATTTTGTCTATTTCGGCCAAAGCAATACGGTTGACTACAACTTCAAACAGAAGCAGATGGAAAAATTCTTCAAAGGTAATATGTCTGCTTCCGAAGCTCAAATATTCCTGCGTAACGGCCGGATAAAATACGTCTTTTTCGGCATCCAGGAAAAGGAATTGCTGGGAGAGCGGCAACTTGAGGAAATATATCCCTTTCTTATAACTGTCTTTAAAAACTCAACGGTCACGATTTACCGCTTTTGAGAAAAATAAGTGATCCTATTCTGATCATATCAGAGCCTTCTTCGATGGCGATCTGCCAGTCTGAGCTCATGCCCATGGAGGTTTTGAGCTGATAACGATCTGCCAGCTGTCTCAACTTGCGGAAAGTTTGCCGGATGAGATCTTTATCTTCCGTATAAGGAGCCATTGTCATTAATCCTGCCAGCTGAATATTGGGCATTATTTTTACTCTTTCAATAGTTTCTGAAGCGTTATTATCATCTATTCCGTGTTTTGTTTTTTCTCCGGATATATTAATCTCCAAAAATGCCGGCATTTTTGCCCCGCTGACACGGCTGTTGATTGCTTCTGCCAATTCAAGACTGTCAATAGAGTGAATTTCCCGGAAAAGTGATAAGGCCTTATTGATCTTATTTTTCTGCAAATTGCCGATCAGGACTGGATAGATATAATCAATCAGATCGGGATGAGACTTTTTGATAAAAGAGAACTTCTCCTGGGCATCCTGCACCCGGTTTTCGCCTATCATCATTTTTTCCTGTTTTAGCTGCCGGAAGAGGCGGATGAAGTCAGCCAGCTCTCCCTCCGACAGATATTTCGTGGCAAACAGAACGGAAATATCTTCAGCTTTACGCCCGCACTTGTACCTGACAGCCTCAAATATCTCAAAGAAATCTGTTAATTTTTCCCGATAATTCATATCTTTTTTGTATCAAAACGGTATAATGTGACTGTCGGATTTTTATAAACTTCTTTTAAAAAAGGAAACTTCCGGAAATATTGACTTGAGCTGTACATCAGTAAATAATTAATTTTATAAACGGAAAGCGTTCTTTTAAGTTCGTCCTCCCCCATCTTGCCGTCGATGACAGCAAAAGCCCTGGTCATTTTTTCCTGATAGTTAATGGTAAAAAGTTCATAACCGAAGAGGGTCTTTCTGCCGGTGAGGCCGGGAAATGCTTCATTGAACGGCCAGACAACCAGAAAGATATCTCTTTTGCCGGATATTTTTTTAGCTTCCCTGAAAGCCCGATAAACATCCATCGGGATAAAATAGTAACCATTGTTTATTTTCGGTGTCAGGATCTCCCGGTAGGACAGATAAAGGGTCGGGGTAATCGAGGCAAAATAGATAACTAAAAGCATCACCAGGACACTTTTTTGAAATTTCCGGAAGATTTTGGAGAGAAGCAAAATACCTTCTGCCGCTAATATTCCCAAAATAAGGTAAACTTGGGAAGGCCAAAAGCGGGCATTGGATATTTTGAATTTTTCCGATATATCAGTCAGATAAAAAAAGACAGCCAGGGTAAGAAATACCAGGCTGAAAATACGCCCCTTGCCTGCTTTTCCCGGAAAGTTTTTCAGGCCGAAAAGGGCCAAGATAATGACTAAACCTGTACCCATAAAAAGTTGGGCCGGAACCAGTTTTAAATGCTGTGTTGACTCCCAGGCGGATGACAGACTGTAAGGTAACTGCGAAAAAACTGCTTTGGCATATAACGCCGGTAAAATCCCTGCCAGAAAAAGAATTCCGGCCGCTATTAAACTTCTGATTTTAACTTTCGGGATGAAAGCGGTAATGAATAAAACCATGACGTTCAAACCCCAGGTAACCGGGTTGATGGATGCATGCAGAAAACCGCTCAATGCCAATAAGAACATCCTGTTTCGAAGATAAAAGAGCCAGCCGGCTACTCCCAAGGCATAAGCTAAGAGATGGTGTGGAGTCGGTCCGAAACGGGCCAGAGGAATACCCAGGTTATACCAGTGGTTAAAATAGTTCCATTCAAAGCCGTGAGCGCCTAATTTTAGGTAAAAAAGCGAGGTGGACGTCAGGAAAAAAAGCAGGCTTAAAACGCGCTTCGTCGGGTTTTTGGGGAATATTTCCCTGATGAAGAGCCAGGAGATTACCAGATAGAGTGTTAAATAAATTCCTACAGCCGTTTGGTATGCTGATATTACGTCCAAACCTGTCATCATTAAAAGTCTTCCGGACAGAACATTCTGCCAACCGATAAGGACCGGCTTCAATTTTTCCGGGGTAAAAAGCATGGTTGAAGCGAACCAATGCTCCCTGCCTTGGGCAAATTGGGACAGATAGTAGAAATAGTCCGAAGGCCAATGGACGGTACCCAGGTAGAAAAAACCTTTCGGCGTCAATAATTTATTGACGATATATTGCAGTTCGATTCCCAAAACTGTCAAAATTATCAGAAAGCCAACCAGTATTTTTTCCATTAATTAAAGTGTGGTCTTATAAATGGTCACGTATTCATGTTTATATAAAGGTTGCATTAATTCAGCATATGCCGGTGGTAAATTTCCCTGATCCCAAAAAACATAAAGTATCCGGTTTTCAGAAAGAATCCTCCTGGCTTCATCCTGCGAAAATTGACCCGACATAAAATTTTCCGCTGTCCACCAAACAGTCGGAAAATCGGCAGGTACAGCTTCATGACCGATATAAACTTTATTATAGGTAAAGGCGGGAATAAACATCCCCGTATAAAAAGTGCTCATGACATTTGAATATTGCTTTGTATTTAACTTTAAATAATCCATAGCCTGAAGATACGGTTTCGGAATATAGGTATTGATAAAAATCTCCTTTTTAAACAGTTCCGGCCACCAATAGCTTTGCAAACCGAAGAAAGCATTGGTTATTAATAAAATAGTTATACCTGACAAAGCAGCCCGTTTCCATGCCGTGCTGTTTATTTTCTCTGTTACATATATCAATCCCATTGTTGCCAATAAACCGCCAAAGACATATGGGGCATAATAAACCAACCTGATCATCGGCAGAGGTACAATCCCTTTGGCAGACAGGATAAATAATAAATAAGCAATAGCCACAATCAACATCGGGAATATATATTTCGGTTTCCGTTTTTCGCGGATGTAAAATACAGCCGGAATGAAAAAGACTGGCAAAATACCCAACGGCAGGAAAAACCGGTAAGTCAACTTTAACAGTGAGTCTTGCGGACTATTCAATCTGACGCTTTCCCAAGTTACCAGATTTATCTTTTTAGCTTCCCAATTAACGAAAATTAAAGATGCAATTGAGCTTAAAAAGATAATAATTATGACCAGGCTTTCCCTGATTTTTGGTTTCCGGGTAACCAGGTAAAAACCTAATACCGCTGATAAGGCGCAAAACAGAATAAATGCCGGCATGGCAAAGAAAATCATCGCCGGCAGCATTAAAAATCCCGTATAAATCAGATCGCGTAAATTCCGGCCTTTTAGATATTTTAAAAAATAGAAGGTCGAGGCCAACATCAGAGAGGTGGACATAAAATGATGGGGTTTCATGGTCAGCCTGCTATAAGCATCAAGACCGGTCCACCATTCCGCTTTGAAATTAAAATCCCTGCCCAAAATTGTCACCATTTTGTCCGGAAACGGGCTGGCAAAAAAAATAATAAATAAAGCCGGCCATTTATATTTGGAAGGTATTAAAAATGACACCAGACAATAACTGTAAAGACAATATAACAACAGAGGAAAATAGAGCCCGATCCTGTACATATAAATATCGGAAAGGCTGAATATTTTCCCTAGCCTGCCCAAAAACAGATAATAATTGTGAAGATATGATGGCGGCAAATCAGCGGTTGTGTACTGGTTAATGATGTAGTTCTGGCTTCTGCCCTGTTTGATATATGACAGATATCCATAGTAATCCTCATGGATTTTGTGTATTAAAGGATAGAAAGAATCACCTGGGGTATAAGAAATGCGCCTCAAATCAGGAAGAATTATGACAATTAAGACCACCGGCCAAAAAAAAGAATGAATAAGCAAATTCTTCGGCCAATTTTTATATTTCATGACTAAAATCTCAAATAATAAGCACCCCAGGTATTGATAATTACTGACCAAAACAGGAGAGAAATACTGAATTTGGAAATATCCTTAAATCCAAAAGCGAGCGGAATCATCAGGAACGGGATAAAATCAAGCACATATCGGTAGCCAAACTGCACCCAGCCTTGGCCAAACCATAAAAAATCCACTATGGCAACCAGTAGAACCGCCAGCCAGGAGACTTTGATCAGAAAGTTTCTTTTTGCCAAAAAGGCGTAAATAAAAAACGGACTGGTAATGATCACGCTTAATCCGTATGGCGAGGGGGCAACATAGGGGAAACGCGCTGAAATTTCAGGCGGCATGAAGAGAAAGGTATAGAGGTTGAGAGGAATATTTCTAAAGTCAATCATGCCCGTAGTAAACCCGGGGTTAGTGATCCGGGCATAGGTAAACTGAGCGGTGGACCGGATATATTGCCGGTAGATAAAATTCCGGCCGTCATCAAAAATATTGCCGAAACGGGCAAAGTTGTAGTAGGCGCTGAAAAGAAAAAGAGGCAGGGCGCCTAAAATAAAAAGCAGCAATTTACGAAAAAATGGGCGGTAGGAAACGTCTTTTTTAAAGAAAAGCAGGATAAAGGGAAAAGATAAAAAAGTCGGCTGGCGGCTGAAGACAGCCAAACTGAAATATAATCCCATTAAAAAGGGCCTTTTCCTCCCGAAATTTTCTATTAAGCCTAAAAGAAGAAAAAAGACAGCAATAATATGGGCAAAAAACCAGGTCGTGCCGGTCACGGCTGCGGAAAAATGAACTGTTCCCAAAGCAAAAAAAACTGTTAGCAGAAGCTTTCTGATGAGTCCTGAAATTTTAAGGCGCCCTAATAAAATAAAAACCAAAACCGCATTGAAGGCGCCGAAAACCATGGAAACATAAGTCTGGCTGACATTTGTTTTCCAGACATAAACCAGGGGTAGAAGAATCAAAGCGGGTACGGGTCCGAACTGGAAGTAAATCTTATTGTCGACGATCACCCTATCGCCTAAATCAAAAGAAGGATTGAGAATATCAAAACGCCCATGGAGGAAAGCGTCTGCGATAAAGACAAAATGCCGGAATAAATTTGCAGTCTGGGCATTGGTAAAATAATATACCGTCAGGACAACAATAAATATTATGACCGGGAGATAAAATTGACTTTGCCTCTTTGGAAGCGGGTGTTTCAAAAGCATAATTTATTATTTTCTGACCATTAAGCCAAAGTCAGACCATGAAAAATTGTCTTCCAGATATTTCCGCTGGATATCCGGCAGGACATTGAGGCGTTCCGGGGTTCCGGCATGGACATAACGCGTATTTTTTTTATCCATATAACTTTCAATTGAAGGATAGTCAAAAAGCAGCGTCTCCTGGTATTGCCCGTAAGGCAGACAGCAGAAATAATAACCGTCAGGGAAAAAAACCGTCTCGCCGGTAAGATCAAAAACAGGAGTCTTTGAGGGTATTCTTCCCAATATTGATTCGAGTTTGTTCAAAGAGCTTCCGTTCGTCCAATTCTTCTTTATACGGTACATTGAAAAACCCAAAAAACAGATGTAAATTAATCCTGCCAGAACGGCTATTCCCGCCAGTCTTTTACTGACCTTTCTCCATATGTCAAACCACAGTTTCGTAAAAAACAGGGCAGCAAATGGTGCTGACGGGATCAGATATTGGGCATGTTTGAGGGGGAAAAAATTGACAAAAGCGAAAAGATTGGCCAGAAATACCCCTGAAAGCAGAAAACTCCTGACCGCCTGCTTTTCTTCCCTTTGGGAAAAAGATGACATAAACTGCCAAACACTGTAAACAGCTCCCCCTATCCAAATAATAAGATTTGTCAAATAAACGGCATGGTAACCGCTGAAACCGTAATAGGTATCATTGGGATAGAAAAAAAGATCCGGCCGCATATAAAATTGTTTGGATAACGATTTGGCACCTGCGGCCGATAACTTTGTCATTGAATAGAAAGCTAAAAGCACTTTACCTGTTGATAACGCAATCAACCCCAACACAACAGCCGGCAGCAACAGACCACCGGAAAAAGAGAGATAATTTCTACAGACCATTTTCTTGCTGTCATCTTTCGAACTGAAAAAATCCTTCAAAAGGATAACCACAGGGGGTAAGAGCATAAACAAAGATTTCGGTACCAAGGCCAGACTGCTGGCAAATGACAGGCCGGCAAGAAAGAAGAGCGGTGGATTGCGCTTTTCCCTCCCCCTGATGAAAAAATACAGACCCGCCATACTCATCAGCAGCGACGGCAAATCAGGCCTGATTTCCAGCATTTTATCGTAAGGCATCGGCAGAAAGGCAAAGACAGCCACTACCGCCAGGGCGAAATAGCGGCCGCTTAGAAGTGAAGATAAAAGGTATAAGAAAAGGCATATTCCGGCAAAAACCGTAAAAATGAATATTCTGGCGGCGATCAGGGTAACGGCTGACCGGCCGAAAATTGACATTATAAAGGCCACCGGATACAGGAAAAACGGCGGGAATAGGTAAAAGAAGTCGGCATATGGCTTTTGGCCCAGAAAAAGATTATAACCCCAATGCAGATGGGCAAACTCGTCAATGTCAAAATAGCGCCTGATGCCCAAATCCAAACGGAAATATAGCAGTAACGCCAGAATAAAAAGAGCAATCAGCCAGGAAATAATTTTCCATGTTTTATTCTTGGGCATATCTATAATTCAGTTTATCACCTAAAAAGGGTTTATTCGAAATAGAGTTTCAGGTCTTGAAGATGGATCAGGCTGAAGCCTTTTTTCAAAAAGACATTGACATCTTCGGGGCCTGGCCAGGAATAATATAAGCCTTCTTTTTGCCTCTCAACCGGGATTTTTTCACCCCTCGCTATTTTATTCAGTACCTGAACCAGCAATTCTCCCCCGCAGAGAGTACAGAGGTAATTATGTTCATGGAGGGATATCCCCGGTTTTATGCTGATTTTGGCTTTGCTGATAATATCCCCCTCATCCAGTTTTTCTTTCATATAGTGCAAAGTTACTCCTCCGTAAGGATGGTTATTTTTCATTGCCCAAAAAGACGAAGCCACACCGCGGTACTGCGGCAAAAAGCCAGGATGGATATTGATTGAGCCTAAAACCGGCACTGAAAGGACATCTTTTTTCAGGATTTGGTTGAAATAGGAAATCAAAAGGTCGGGTTTCATCAGCCTGAGAAGCCTCACGTTCCCGGGAGAATTTATATCCTTTATTTTGATTACCGGAATGCCTTTTTTTTTGACGGATTTGCTAAATCTGGATTCGGAGATGGCTAAAAATCCTGTCAAAATATAGAGTAACTGATCGAGTCCTTTAAACAGAAAATATTTCCAGCCGTGCCTTTTAAAGAGAAATTTGAGGCTTTCCCCCCTGCTTTTTCCGTAAAGAATGCAATCCGAATCTACCAGCGCCGCAATTTCAAATTCCTCCTGATTAAGAAGCGGAGAAAAAACAGGGTTGGCGTAAAGGCTGTCATAACTTAAAAGTATCAATTTTAACTTGTGATTATTCTGCTCTTTCCGGTAATAATTCATTCTTTCACCTAAAAAATAAAAAGCGTCAGTCATCCGGCAACCCATTTTTTCGTAAAAAACATTGGCCGGCAATTTGTCGTAGACACTCACGCGGAATTGCTTAATTTTTCTCTCTCTGAACTCTTTTACCAGTCTTTTAAATAATCTGCTGCCGATCCCCTGCCTTTGGAATTTACCCTCAACCGCCAACGACAATAGTTCCGGGCCATGCTCTGAAAAGCCAGGATAGGCTAAAAGTTTAAGCAGTTTGATAATTCTTGAAGGGTTCAAAATTATAGGCGGCAACAGGCTTAAAACAAAAGGCCCAGGATCTGCCGCCAGCGTTTTCCTGGTTAAATCCTTAACTTCTTCTATTCCGCTGATAAATCCGTTCAGACGGCCTTTTTCTTCGGAAACAAAGGCTAATATTTTGGGAATTTTGAGAAAATTAAGGTAAAACTGTTTCAAAAAGTCAGTACCAAGTTCAGGCAGGAAACCGGGGAGTTCAGCTGCATGTAATTTGGCTGCTTGTTCCGCATCTTCAGCTTTCATTAACCTGATCATTTTTTTTCCAAAAAACTGTTGATTTCTTGTGCGACTTTGACAATTTCAGAGTCTTTAAGTTCCGGAAACATCGGCAGCGACAGGATTTCTTTAGCCGCTTTTTCGCTTTCTGGAAAATCACCCTCTTTATAACCTAAACTTTTGAACGAGGGCACCAGATGAATAGGCACCGGATAATGAATACCGGTGGCGATTCCTTTTTTTTCCAGATAATTTTTAAGCAAATCCCGCTTTTTAGTCCTGATTACAAATAGGTGATAAACATGTTTGGTAAATGGCAGAGCTGGCGGCAGGCGGCAGGGACTATTCTCAAGATGTGAGCGGTATTTTCCGGCTATTTCCCTTCTTCTCTCGTTCCATTTATCCAAATATTGCAGTTTAACGGAAAGGATAGCCGCCTGGATTTCATCCAACCGGCTGATTCTGCCCTGCAAAACACTCTTATACCTTTCTTCTTCCCCGTACATCCGCAATAATTTTATTTTTTTGAATAATTCTTCATCATTAGTGACAATCATGCCGCCGTCGCCGAACGCCCCCAAATTCTTGGTCGGATAAAAGGAATAACAGCCGATTTTTCCAATACTACCTACTTTTTTACTTGCCCCTCGTAGCCCGGAGGGCAAAGTGGGGTTTTTATAGACTGCTCCGTGTGCTTGGGCACAGTCTTCTATGAGGGGCAGGTTATATTTATTGGCCGTCTGCATAATCTTTTGCAAATCGGCAGGCTGTCCGAACAGATGAACGGCAATAATCGCCCGGGTTTTGGCAGTAATTGCCTTTTCAATTTTTAAAGGGTCAATATTAAAGCTTCCGTCAATATCAACCAGCCTCGGCCTGGCACCGGTAGAAACCACGGCAAAGGCTGTCGGGTAGCTGTTGGCCGGCATGATTACTTCCTCACCCGGGTTGTTTATTCCCAAAGCCTGCATTGACAGCATTAGCGCATCTGTACCGGAGGCCACTCCGACGGCAAACTTAACACCTGTATAAGCAGCAAATTCCTTTTCAAATTGGGCCACTTTTGACCCCAGAATAAAATTGCCTTTGGACATGACCTCATCTATCGTCTTAATAAACTGCCGCCTGTATTTTTTTATTTGCCTGGTAGTATCGAAAACGGGTATCATTTATCGTAATATTCTAATATAACTCTCATGAAGAATCATCTTTATCCGATTATAATCCTTCTTTTCATAGCCGGTCTGGCGAGGTATTTCTACTTCGTAAACGGACCTGATCTTTTTATCTCTGCGGATACTTACGGTTATTATGAAACAGGCCAAAAACTGGCAAATGAAGGCATCCCCGTCAACGATTCCCGTCCGCCTCTTTATTCATTTATCTTAATCCTGCCTGCTCTTTTAAACGGACGTCCGGATACGGCTGTTCTCTCTGGCCTGTTTTTCCGCGATATGAAATGGATCGTTATATTTCAATCGCTTTTAGGTCTTACCTCCCTTATTTTTATCTACAAAATTGCCCTGTTTCTGAAACTTCCGCTAAAGGCAGCTTTTCTCATCACTTCATTTTCCGCATTCAATATTATGGTTTTCGGCATGGAAAGGATATTAATGACGGAGACTTTAACCGTATTTCTGCTGCTTCTTTTGGCCTATACCGTGTTAGCTCTATTTAGAGAATATTCTTTAGGCCGCTCTTTACTGATTTGGTTAATTCTGTCTTTGCTTTTCCTGACCAAACCGCTCTATTTTCTGCTGCCTCTACCTGTTTTTGCCCTTATTTTATACCGCTATAAAAATAAGCAGGTGTTTTATCATTCACTGATCCTGCTGTTGCTTTTCGGCATGACTGTTTTCGCTTACAGTTTATTAAACTTTAAATACAATCAATATCGGGGCTTTTCCCGAGTGGGCGATCTGGCACTTTTGGGTAAAATCCTAGTCCAAAAATTGGATATAAGCTCTGCCAAAAATAATTATTACTATCCTTTTTTAAAAAAATACCTGGATGAAAACCGGGAACCCCAGCCGTTCCGCTTCATGGAAACCATCGCACCCCTCTATTGGCAGGACAGGGAAAAAATGAACTCGCTTACCCCTTTGGTAAGAACGGTTATTCTGGCCAATTTCCCTCATTACTTACTGAAATCGCTTGCTGAAATACCGTTAGCCTTAGTAGAGGCAAACGGTCTGGTTATTCATAATTTCCCTTTTAATTATCTTTTTCGTTTTTACAGAGCTTCACAATACTTATCGTTTCTGATTTTTCCGGCCGCTTTTCTGATTCTGAAAAAATTCCTGGAAAAAAACTCAAAGGAAAACTGCGCCTGGTTTTTGATTTTACTGTTGCCTTTCTACCAGATTATGTTAACGGTCTTTATTGATTACGGTGAATACGGCCGGATCATAAGCGTCACCCAGCCGTTCAGTTATTTATTGGTCATATATTTTCTGATAGGGCTAAAGGGGAAATTCAGGAAGATTTACCAGTAATATTTTTTGTAGTTGGAATAGAAATCGATTGTTTTTTTGATGCCCTCTTCCAGGGAAACTACCGGCTTCCAGCCGTATGTTTTATGCATTTTTTTCCAAGATGCAAGGTAATCCCCTATTTCTATCATTTTCCGGTCCTGAGGAAAGGGGACAATTTTCAGCCTGCCGCTGCCGAAAATTTTAATGGCCAGACTGACAAAATCCTTCAGGGAAACAGGGATCCCTCCCAAATTATAAGCCTCCCCCCAGCCGGTATTACTTTTCCCTGCCAAATAAAGAGCTTCGCAAACGTCATCGATATAATTGATATCGCGTATTTGTTTTCCGTTTCCGAAAAGCTCCACAGTCTGCCCGTCCATGATCTGCCTGATAAAATAGTTTAATATACCCTGCCTGGGATGCCTCATCTGGTGCCTGGGGCCATAAGTATTGGTCATACGCAGGGAAATGGCTTTAATTCCGTAAACCTTAAAATACATCAGGTGGTATTTTTCCGCGGCAATTGAATTGATGCCGTTTATATCGGTCGGTTCTTGAGGATGGTTCTCGTCAACCGGCAAATATTGCGCCTTACCGTACTGGTTTCTGGTGCCGGCATAAATTATTCTCGCTTGAGGATTATATTTTCTGACCGATTCCAGTAAAGAGAGTTGAGCCCGGCAATTGATTTCCAGATCAGTCATGGGATCACTCATGCTGTCCACATGCGACAAAGTGCCGGCCAGGTTAAAAATTATTTTGTGGCCCGAAACCAGCTTATCCATTTGTTTTTCTGATCGAATATCAGCAATGACAACTTTAATACGGGAAGCACGGGGATGGATATTAAAACGGTTGCCGCCATATCCCGGGATAAGCGCATCAACCACAACTACTTCAGCCCCTTGTTTGATAAGTCTAAGTGCCAGTGTTGAACCGATAAAACCTAAACCACCGGTAATCAGCACCTTTTTCCCGGCATAAAATTTATCTTTATCCCGATTTAATCGGGATTTCGCTTTCGCTTCACTTTTTTTTAGCATGACTATTTTTCATCTTTGATAAACATGTTGTCAGAATATGATCAAGGACCAGCTGGATATCTTCACACGGACCGTATTTGTGACTGTCAGTTAATATGGCGCAATCTACCAAATGCCCTAAAGATCCTCCTTTTTTAAAACCGAGGATACCGATCACTTTTGCCCTGCGCTTTTTGGCATAATTTACGGCCTTTATCAGATTTTGGCTGTTGCCGCTTCCGGAGAGCACAATTAAAATATCGTTGATCTCAATCAGATTCCGCAGCTGCTGCAGAAAAACCTCCTCAAATGACAAATCGTTGGCTAAAGCCGTCATCAAAGCCGTATTATCAGTCAGAGAATATGCTTTGAAGCGCTTTTCCCGGCTGTCATAGACTCTCTCCAGGGTGTTTTTGGACAGGTCACAGGCAAAATGCGAAGCGTTAGCCGAGCTTCCGCCGTTGCCGATGATAAAGACTTTACGGTTGTTTTTATAAGCAGCCAAAATCAGGCTGGCGGCCTGCCTGATTTTGTTCCGGTCGAGGCTGTCAATGGCTTTTTTAAGCTCGGTAATATATTCCTCTATGATTAAGGCTATTGAATCGTGGGTTAAATCTGCCATTATTTCAATTTAATTTTTTTCATCAGTTTAAGATTATAATACAACCCGTTCTCCAGAGGCTTGATAAATAAACCCTTCTCATAAGCTTTTTTAATATCCAGGATGGCTTCCTCAACCGTATGTTTCGGGGAAAACCCAAGCTCCCGGGCCGCTTTTTGTGAACTGATATGATAGGAGCGCATATCATCAGTTGGCGAAACAGCAATTTCTATCTGAGGATCATTCAGGACTTTTTTAACCAAACGGGCCACCTCTCCAACAGGCAGATTTTCATAGCCGGCATTAAAAATCTTACCGCCAATTGCCTCATCAGGATATTCAAGCGAGTTGACATACAGGTCAGTAATATCTTCGATATGGATATTCGGCCGTAATTGTTTTCCTCCGAAAACTGATATTTTTTTGTTTACCAAAGCCTGGATAGTCAGCAGGTTAACCGTTAAATCAAATCTCATTCTGGGACTGTAACCGCAGACTGTCGCCGGCCTCAAAATCAAAACAGTGAATCCCGGCCTGTTTTTGGCATGGACATACTTTTCCGAAAGGACTTTGTATTTGGAATAATCCGTCAGGGGCCTAAGCGGCAGATTTTCGCTGACATTTTTTTCTTTTTTAATGCCGTAAACACTTGAGGTGGAAATAAAAATAAACCTTTTGACTGCCGATTTTAAGGAAAGGTCGGCCAGCAGCTTGCTCGCCTCAAAATTTACTGATTTACCCAAATGCGGATTGAGGTCAAAAGTGGGGTCATTGGAGATCGCCGCCAAATGGATGACGCTATCCGCCCCTTTCAATTCCCGGGTAAGCAGCTGCCTGTCCCTGATATCCCCCTCTATCTGTAATAACTTTTTGTTTTTGGCAAGGACATCCTTGCCGTAAATAAACAAATCAATCACTTTTACCCGGTAATTGGCTTTCAACAATTTAGGGACCAGGACGCTGCCTACATAACCCCCTCCGCCGGTAACCAGTACATTTTTAATTTGATTATTAATCATTTCAATAGCCGGTTGATGAACTTTACCATTTCCGGAAACTCGACCGGTTTCCTATTACCGACTGTCTGTATCTGCAGGGCTCCGGCCACATTACCTACAAAAGCCGTCAGATCGTTCTCAAGTCCCCCGGCCATACAGGGCGCGGTGATGGCAAAAAGGGCATCGCCGGCGCCCACCCGGTCAACAATCTTATCCGTCAGGGCAGGGCTGTTTAAAAATCCCTGGCTCTTAAAATAGCCGTCGCTTCCGTACGGGCCGCGTGTCACAATCATCCGGCTGCATTTCATTTTCTTATAAATTTTTCTGATTAATTTTCTTAAATCTTCATGCTTTTTATGGGTGGCCAGGCGTATCTCCTGTTCATCAATGCAGACGTAATCAGCACGGGAATACTTGGTAATGATGTTAAAACCGTAATTGGCGCTGTTTGCCTGGACGTTTAAGGCCAAAAAAGGGGCTTTGGCGCAAAGATACTTGACGATTTTCGGTGTAAACAGGCCATGGCCGAAATCATAAACCACCACAAAATCATAATTGCTTATATTCTTCTTCAAAAAGCTCAGAATTTTCTCTTCGATGGCGGCGGGAATATCCTCGTCTCCCAAATAGGAAATCTGGAAAAGTTTTTGCTTGGTAAAAGCATCCAGATAACGCCTTTTGACGATAGTTTCGCGCTCTTCCCAGAAGTAGAATTGGCTTTTGACCTCTTTTTTCAGATTTTTGGCAATAAAATTTTCATATGAATTCTTGCTTCCCAAAACAGAGAGAATTTCCACTTCTGAGACCAGAGCGGACAGGTGGTTGGCAGCCGCCAGTGCGCCTCCCAAAAATGATTCTTCTGCCGTATGGCGGTGTACCATTATCGGCTCTTTGGAAGATTTGCCCAAAGGCAGGCAATAAACATACTGGTCGATAATTGCATCTCCGATAACTAAAACCTTTAAGCGTTTGAGTGTCAGCAGTTTTTCCATAATTGCATCAGGTGGATACTTACGGCCTAAAGTCTCCAGATAATGCTTTGTTTTGGCAGGATATACATCGAGGTACTGGTTGATCAGACGGGAGGAACTGAAAATAATATCATCTACAGAAAAGATCAGTTTCCCCCCAACTGCTTTGACGGCCTTTTCCTCATCTGCCAGTTTCCGGGGCAATGCCTCTATTTTTTTTCTGTGGCGGTAGTCAGGACCTTTGACATAGAAATCAGGCTTTATTTTCCTTATGGCCGGGACTGCCGATTCGGAATCGATAATTGCCACATAATCGATTTGTTCCAGGGAGGACAGGACTTCTGTTCTCAGATTCTGGTTAAAAATAGGCCTGCCCGGGCCTTTTTTTACATACCTATCGGCGGTGACTGTCACGACCAGAATATCCCCGTTCTTTTTTGCACTCGCCAGGTGTCTGATGTGTCCGGGATGGATGAGATCGAAGACGCCGTGGCAGTGGACGATTTTCTTTCCTTCTTTTTTCAGCTGAAGTACCAGCTTGCCCAATTCGTTGATTCTTTTGATTTTCCCTCCAACCCTGCTCATGCCCCCAATAATAACCACTTCAGGAAAAGCGTTCAAGTATATAATAAGATAATTATGGCTGAAAAAACATTTGGGCAATCTGGCCGAGGAAGATTTCGCGCGATGAGACCGCATTATTAAAACCTACTTAACTGCCACCGCTAAAATAGTAGTTCCCCAGGGTGTAAACCGGAACAGATGGTCAAACTTCAGCAACAGGCTGCCGGTGATAGAGTAAAATTTAACAAACCAGCGGTTTTTACGAAACAGTGAAGCATTATGGCCTCCGCTTCTTGATTTAAGATAAAGATTGTACATATAAAGGCCGAGGCGGTGGAAGGGAAAACCAACTGTATATATCTTTATCCGGGAAAACTTATAGAGGGCCAGCCTGATTTCATCTGTAGTAAAACGTCTGACATGACCGGCATAATCATCTAAAAGATTCCATTGGCCCGGATCATTGGGAGTCGTAATTATTAATATTCCGCCTTTTTTTAATTCTTTATAGGCCAGATCAAACGCTTTTTGATAGTTTGCCAAATGTTCAATAACTTCCTGTAAAATACAATAATCATAACTCCCCCTGCTTTTCCCTTTAAATTTGGTCAGATCCCTCTTGATGATGGTTACTCTCCCGGACAACCCTTCTTGTGAAACCCATTTTCTGGCAATTGCCAGAGCTTTGGAATTTATATCGATTCCTGTTACTTTATATCCCTTTCGGGCACTGGCCAGCAAATTCCGTCCTGCTCCACAGCCTAAATCCAGCACTTTGGCTTTTTTCAGTTTAAAATAAGGAATTACTAAACTGTAAGTCAGGTAGTTAAAAAACGGATCCTGGTTTTGTGCCTGATTGATCACCTTTTCGCTTAAACGGTACAATTTCATTTTGCCTAAGGTTTTCATATTTTCATTAATTACCGAGATAGCGAAACCAGTTTTTAGTAGCGGAATGGATTGTTTTTGGTGTCCAGACGGGGGCATTTTTCCAATAATCAATTTCCGGTAGGATCCTTTTCATCCCGTCCCTGAATGACACTTTCGGCTGCCAGCCCAGGATTTTCCTGATTTTGGTAATGTCAGCGTAAGTACAATCGGGTTCTCCCGGTCTTTTAGGAATACGGGTTGTCCTGCCGCCGATAATTTTTACCATTTCATTAATGGAATATGTTCCCCCGCTGCCGACATTAAAAAAGTTGTTGGTAACCTTTGATTTAGCGGCCGTTATAAAAGCCTCAACCACATCCGAAACATAAGTAAAATCCCGCCTTTGCCTGCCCGTTCCCACAACTGTTAACGCTGCACCTTTTAATTTTTGGGCCATAAAAATGGAAATCACCGGCCCGTAGGTACCGTAGCTGCGGACACGGGGGCCGAAAACATTAAATAAACGTAAAGAGATGACTGGCAGTTTATAAACTTGGGCATAGTGGAGTGCATACAGTTCGCCTAAATATTTGGTCAGCGCGTAAGGATATTGCGGACGGATTGGAGCTGTCTCCGGTGTCGGGTAAGTTTCAGGAATTCCGTAACAGGAAGATGATGCTGTGTAAAGGAATTTTTTTATTCCTGCTTTCCGGCAGGCTTCCAAAATATAAACAGTCCCTGAAACGTTCACCCTATGGTAAGTTTCCGGTTCTTCAATTGAAGGCACAATATTTGATTTGCCGGCCAGGTGGAATACCCAATCGATATTTTTAAAAAAGGACTGTTTTATTTGTTTTTTATCGGCAATATCGCACTTGGCGAACCGATAATTTTTCCCGAATTTCTTAAACAAATCATAGTCATCCCGATTCGGGTTATGACTGTCCAAGAGCCTGACTTCATACCTCTCCTCGAGAAGTCTCCTTACCAGGTGGCTGCCGATAAATCCTGTCCCGCCGGTTACTAAGCATTTCATAAGCGGATAGCGACTCTGATGACATCGCCTGTTCTGACTTCCTTGATGGCCTCATTTATTTTTAACAAAGGATAAGTCTTGGTAATCATTTTTTCCGGACGCAGAATCCCCTGCTCTTCTAATTTAATTAATCTCGGAATTACCAGGCTCGGATTGACATCTCCTCCAAATGAACCGGTCAGAGCCTTATCGAAATGCAGCGGAAAAGAATCGATGGCCATTTTCTCCCCTTTTTTCGGTACTCCCACCAAAATAGTTCTGCCTGCGGTCGAGGCGGTTTCATAAGCCAGTTCCCGGACCGCGTTTATGCCGGTGGTGTCAATTGTCACGTCCGCACCTTGAAGTCCGAGGATTTTTTCCAGGTCCTGTCTTATTTTTGGCGAATTTAATAGAGAATGGCTGGCACCCATTTTTAAGGCTTCATTTAATTTAAATTTATTGATATCGACTGCCACTAGAGGATAAGCATTGATGAGCTTGGCCATCATGATGATGCCGGAACCGGCCCCGCCTGCTCCGAAAACCACCAGCGATTCTCCGCTTTTCAGATGTGAATCATGATGGACAACACCGTAACCGGTTGTCAAAGCACAGCCGTAAAGAGTGGCTGTTTTCAAATCAGTTTGACCGGTAATGGGAGTCAGCCGGTTTTCTGAAGAAACGGCGTATTCATTGAAAGTAGTCACCCAACCGGCATTTACCGTCTTGCCTCCCCATAAATATTTTGGCGTTGGCCCTTGCAGGCCGTCCCCGCGCCTCCAATGCATGACCACCCGGTCTCCTTTTTTTACTTTAGTGACTCCCGGGCCTGTTTCCTCAACCAAGCCGCTGCCTTCGTGTCCCAGAAGATGCGGCAGGAATTTATCCTCTCCTTTGACTCCGTCGATTTCATTGAGTTGGGCGCCGCAAATGGAACTGAAAAGGACCCGGACCAATACCTGTCCGTATTCCATTTTTTGAGGAAGTTCAATTTCGGCAATTTCCAAAGGAGCTTTCTGTTTAACCAATATGGCTGCTTTCATTGTATAAAAGGTTGAACCCAAATTTTTCGCGCGCAGGATCTCGGATGAGGAGCGAGCACGTAAAATTTCGGGTGAAACCTGAATTGGTAATATTTCATATGCTATTCAAAATAAATAAATTCATAATCCCCGGAGTAACCGAAATGTTTGAAAAGCCAAATCCAGCTTTCGCGATCGAAAAAAGACTCGCAGGTTAAAGCCCAACATTCCAGGTTAAAGAGCTCTTTTTCATTGCGGTAGCTTTCCACAGCCAGATATTTCTGCCTGCCGACCCTTTCGATTTGGGCGAGTGCCTGTGACAATTCCGGCAGGCTTAAATTATGCAATGTGGTGATAGAAATTACCAGATCGAACTCCCTGTCCTGATAAGGATATTTGTCTTCCGCCCGGCCCCAGTGCAAAAACTGTCTGATCTCTGCTTTGGCGTGTGCCAGTCCGTAATGGGAGATATCAAAACCGGCAATGGTTACCTCGGGCAGCAGTTTTTTTATTTCATATAAAAGAAATCCTTTGCCGCAGCCGACATCCAGCACTTTGGATTTATTGTTAAGTTTATATCTGGCAATCAGCATCCGCGCCACTCCCTCCCAGCGGCCATCGTATTTATAGCCGCCATAGCCGTAGCGTCTGTCGCCGTCCCAATAATCCCGTCCGTACTTTTTAGCGACTCCCATGCAATGGACTTTATCATCCGTCATCCTGCCCAGGTAATCGCGTTTGGTCTTTTTATGCAAAGGAGTTATTAAATTAACTAAAGTTCCCATTTTTCTTTATTCTTTTCAATAATTTTTGATAATATATTCTGTTTTCTTGCCTATCGTCTCCCTTTGGCGCCCACAAAGGATAGATGGAATCTAGACGACGGTTGAATCTACCTGACTTGACTTCATGAAAGATTACATAGGGTGTTACAGGAATAGTCACATGCCACAAACCACGTCTTATTCTGCAAATGAACAAGTCGTATTTGTCTAAAATTTTAGCATTTATTACCTCTCCTTTGGTACCAAAGATGAATAAGGCCATTTTCCCCTTAATCATCTGGTATGTCTCATCCCTCCTAATATGTTTTTGCGGCCGACGGTAGATTCCCCGATGGTGCAGAATTACCATTTGATGCAGCCTTTCATTCATATTTTTATGGAGGCAAATTCGTAAATCGCAATTATTCCTTTTACGGGAAAGTTCTTCCATCTCGTTAACGGTAACTAAAGACAATGAGGGTATATCTGATTTAGTTGTAAACGAAAGACTCCGGCCCTTTTTGTCTTCTATTGCTTCAAAACTTTTAATAATACTGCTCATGGCTGTTTTTTAATGATTAAATCCAAAACCTCTCCAATCGGACGGATGTGAATTCCTTTAACTTTGCGGATTTTAGCAGTATTCATGGAAACATTTTTAGGACGTTTTTCAATGAGCGGAAAATCATCGATACTGCAGCCGGTAATCTTTATCTTTTTACCCATTTTTTGCATCAAAAGTTCAAGCAGTTGCCGCCGGCTGAACCCCCTGTCATTACCAAGATGATATAATCCCCAGGCCTTTTTTTCCAATAAGACTAAAACGGCCGAGATGACATCGTCTACAAAAACAGGGCTGAAAACCTGGTCGGCAGCCACTGTAATGTTCTTTTCCGTTCTTATTTGTTTCAGCCAGTTGGTAAAAATTGTACCGTCCCCTTCATCTGAACCGTAGACTTTGCCCAATCTGACAATTATGTATGAATGGCAGTTTTCTTGTATGAATTTTTCAACTTCAAGTTTCTGCCTGCCGTAAGTCAGGATGGGATTGGGATTTACCCTTTCTGAATAATTACCCTTCAATCCGTCAAAAACGAATTCAGTCGAAGTGAATATAAGCGGCAATTGCCATTTCTTTAGAACTTTGATTATTCTTATAATGCTTTCAACGTTCAGTTTTCTCGAGCGTATTTTATCTTTAGCGCATGAATCCGGATGGGTATCTCCCAAAAGGATAATTGCCGCTTCGAAAATTTCCGGAGATTTAATAACATCAGCCAAATTCTGCTTGACCGCGTCAAATTTCAAACCTCCGGGAATTTTTCTGGAATTATAGGTAGGGACTACCCGCTTCCCCAAAATCACCCGGAAATGGGAACCGATAAAGCTTGATCCTCCCAATATCAGAATTTTTTTAGTCATTTGACTAGTTTTACGGCAGTTTGAACGATATCGCCCGCCGTAATGTTATTTTTAACCAATTGCTCCTTTTGTGAGCCGTAACCGGCCGGAAATTCATCAGGCAGTGCAAGTCGGCGGAAAAATTTCCTGTCGGCAAAATCAGCTTCGCTGATGATTTCCGCCATACTTGAGCCTAAACCGCCGGTCAAAGAATGCTCTTCAATGGAAATAATCGCACGATAAGACTTAAAGATTTTGAGGATTGTTTTTTTATCAAGGGGTTTAAGAGTCGGCACATGCAGAATGCCAACCGAAATCTTTTTTCTCTCCAGTTTTTTCCGGGCTTCCATGGCTAATTGCAGAGTGATGCCTGTCGTCACCAGCAATACATCCTTACCTTGTGCATACTGATAAACCTTGCCTATACGGAAACTGCCGCGGCTGACGATTTGATCATTGCCTTTGGCCAATCTGATATATATTGGCCCCGGCCAATCAACCGTTTGAGGCATCATTTTTTCCATTTCCTTAGCGTCCGCACAGGCAATAACTGTCATATTGGGAATTGCCCGCATGATGGCGATATCTTCTATAGCCAGATGAGTCGGGCCCAAAGGTGCATAAACCAGCCCGCCGCCGCTGCCGATTAAGCGGACTTTTGCCTTATGGAGCGCCAGATCAATAACAATCTGCTCAAAACAACGCCGGGTCAGAAAAGTGGCGATGGTATTGATATAGACAATTTTTCCCTCCAGGGCAAGACCGGCCGCCATTGCGATGATATAAGCCTCACTTACTCCCTCTTTCAAAAACCGCTCCGGCATCTCTTTTTCAAACCGGGAAAGAGTTCCGTAGCCCAAATCGGAACCGATAAAATAGATGCGCTTATCCTTTTTGGCCAGGCGGTAAACCATTTCCAAACTCATTTTTCTCATCGGTAATCCTCCAAACCCTGATACAGATTCTGCATTATTTCCCCCTTCAAGTCCCGGCGGTGATGCCATTCCGGATTGTTTTCCGTCATCTTAATGCCTTTTCCTTTAACGGTATGGCAAATTAAAAGTCCGGGTTTATTCTTTTTGAATGGAAGCCGTTTCAGTTGACTGTAAATTTGCCTTTTATCATGTCCGTCCGTCTCCCTCACGGCAAAACCGAAACTAAGCCATTTATCGGCAAAAGGCTCCAAGTCAACTATTTCCTTTGTGGCTCCCCAGGACTGCATTTTGTTGTAATCGACTAAAACGATAAGATTATCAAGGCGGTGTTTGGCAGCGTAGAGGGCAGCCTCCCAGACAGAACCTTCATTCGATTCCCCGTCGCCGATAAGGACAAATACCCTGTGGTGCTTTTTGTCCCGTTTGGCGGCTAAAGCCATGCCAATCCCAACCGCCAGACCGTGACCCAGGCTGCCTGTTGAAATCTCCACCCCGGGAATGGCATGTTCCGGATGTCCGCCTAAAAAAGTCTCTGCTTGGCAAAAAGAAGTTAATTTTTCTTTGGGGAAAAAACCTTTTTCGGCAAGAATTGCATAATAAGAAAGACATCCCTGTCCTTTACTGAGTATAAAACGGTCTCGGTTAGGCCATTCCGGATTATTTGGACGGTATTTAAGAATGTGATTATATAGAACAAGCAGTATTTCAGTTATGGAAAAAGCGGAAGCAAGATGACCCCGTCCGGCCTGGGCTAGCATGTCCAAAACCACTTTTCTGATATATTTTGATTGTTTATCCAAATCCTTATTTTTCATAAGCTTCCCTAGCTATACTGACCATCCCGGCGGCCTTTTTAAGCTGCCGACTTAAGATTGATTCGGGAATATCTTTGGTTTTTCCTGAAAATTGGCGCCGTTGCCAACCTCTACCGGTAAATTCATTGAGCATTATAAGCGACCATTTGAGAGCATACAACGGATAAACTGTCTTAAGCCTTATACCTAATTCTTTATCAAACAGGGAAATAATTTTTCCTGAAAATAAACCTTTTTGTTCGTCCGTCAGTCTCATTTGCGGATGAAGCAGAAAATCAGAAATCATTTTTACTGGATCATCCCAGCCTGCATGCTCCATATCGGTAAAATAAAGCCTGCCATCCTCTCCCCTTATGGCATTATGAAAACCGAAGTCAGAAGGGCTTAAAAACCGCTTTTCTTTTACCAATATTTCTGCTGCTTTTACCCCCTGTATTTTCACTTTTATTTCTTCGAAGGTGGGATCAAA
>MFJU01000042.1 GCA_001779315.1 Candidatus Gottesmanbacteria bacterium RIFCSPLOWO2_01_FULL_42_22
CACGCGTAGTTTCTTAATTTCCTCCCACCTCTGTCTTAATTCCCCAATATACCGTAAATCCTGAAATGCCTGAATAATTGAAGCATAATTTATGGTTATAATAATCCTAGGCTCGGGGAGCAAAAGCCATTACAGTATGTCACAACAGTCCAAATAAAATCTTATGCAGTTTGTTTTTGTGGTGAAAAGCTTAGATTAGATAGGAGTGAAAAATTTCTATCTTGTGTTTTTTCTGCTGTCCCACCAAACATAACATCAATTCTTGTTGTGGAAGGAAAAGTTGATTTGAGTGTATTTGGATGAATTTTTTCAATTGTTTGCATAGTCTCCTCAATTAAAAATTCACGTGGTTTAACTAATAAACCACTACCACCTGTAATATCAAGAGTAGGCCTAAAAGATAAAGATTTTTTAGAATCTAATCCTGTGTCAGGTAATTTATTGCAAACTTTGTGAATCGCAATTTCATCATTTATTTTATTTCCAACTACATACCATGTATAAATGGGATTACTATTTATATCTAATTGTTCTAATCGGAAAATGGTACCAGGTTTTCGTCCTGCAAGATTAAATACATTTCGGCCGTCGGCAATAAAGGTTGCTAGAATTACTTGGTCTTTACTGCCAGCATAAGCAAAAACAGACTTTTAAGCTTCTTTTTGTGAAATAACTAAAGCCTTTTTTGTTTCGTCCTTCTTTTTAAATAAATCGAAAAACCTTGTTGTAGAATCACCTTTTTCTTCATTCATGTTAATATATTATAAAACTTACCAAGCTATTGATCCACACAAAGAATGGATGTTCATAACATAAAAAATGTTGAAATTAGAATAGAATAGTCCGAAAATCGTCTTTTTAGTCCTCGTAGCTTTAGCGAAGTGGACCATCAGGGATGCCGAGTTTTTTTAGAGCTTCATAACTGTCTAAATAGTTAACTTCTCCATTTGTTATAATAATTTCATGAATAAAAAACAACCTATCGCTTATGTTATTTGCGGATTTATCGGAGCAGGTAAGACGACTTTTGCCAGAAAACTGGAAAAGGAAACAAAAGCAATAAGAATTACTAAAGACGAATGGATAATAAAAATTTTCGGAAATAAAATAACGTCAGACAAAAACTTTGAAGTGTATGACAAAAATATAACTGAGTTGGCAACGAATATTGCTTTCAAAATTCTGAAAGCCGGTAAAGATGTGATTTTAGATGAAGGTTTTTGGGTTAAATCCCAAAGAGATGATATAAAGAAGAAAATACTTCAAGTAGGAGCAAAGCCAATTTTTTATTATGTCGAAACCTCGGTAGAGAAAATGAAAGAAAGGGTTATTAACCGAAGCAATAATCCCACAAAAGATTCATTTGAAATAAATGAAGAAATGTTTGATAAATATTTAAAATATTGGGAACCACCAAAGAAAGAAGAAGGTATTCTTTTAGCTGCTTAACGAATTAAAGTTCGGATTGCTTCAGCTAGGGGAAGCGAGAATTAAGTATAGATTGTCACAACGATCTAGTATATTAGAAAGTCAATCTTTAGAAGCAATAAAATCTCGCAGTTTTTCCGCAGTATTAAAATCAGGATTGACCGACAATGCTGCTGCAACCCTTGCTGTCATTAATGCCTTATCCATGGGATTTAAAACATCAGGAAAGTCCATTCTTGATGCTTCTTCTTGCATTTCTGATCCAGGAAATCCATTCAGAAATGCTGCGATTTGATCATGTACAAGTTCAACATTACATACAACATCCCTTCTTATTTTTGCAGTAGGTGAACTTAACAAGCTGTTATTTTCTTCAGATGCAGGAGATATAAACCGTCCGGTTTCCAGCTGAATTTTATCAAGTTGATCCAAAGTTAATCGTGATTTGGTTCTCGGTTGCTCAGTTGGTACATTTTCCGCAATTTTAAAATCACCTTTAAGCACTCCGGCATCTTTTAATTGATCAATTACCTGCTGAACTTTTTGTCGAGCAAGAGGAGAATTATTTAGTAATTCTATAAGTGTTCTTGGGTGAACTTGAAAATAGGTCGCCATTCCCAAATTAAATTTAAAATCACAACTTCTCAGTATGATATGTTCCGGATCGGACTTACTTGTCTCAACAAGGAGAGCATCTGGTATTTTTAAGGATCCTGCTTGTTTTTTAACTGCCTGATCTACATCCAACGAAATTATATGGCTTATTTCATGATCACCTTCTAATCTAAGAGCAAATCGAGCAAGCTCTGGTTGTGACCGAAATTCTTCCAGTCGAGGAAGGCACACTCTTTCTTCCCATGCCTTACCTATCCAGTTGCTGAATCCATTTCCTTTTGCATCAGCAGCTTCTCTTAACGCTTTTAATCCTTGTTGTCCAAAATGGACTTCTACTTTTCCTTCTGGTGATGAACTTAACATATTTCAAAATTATTACTTAATCTATTTATAATTCAAAACTCACAATATGACAATAATTACCAGGATTCAAAAGTGGTTCGAAAATCGTCAAAGAATCAAGTTCTTTGTAAACCCATCCCGGAAGCTAAACCTGAGTATAAAAAATTCAAACATCGTCCATCCCTCGGAGCAATTTCAACGGTTTTCTATGGAATTCTTCGGATTTTATTTTTTACCACATTTTCATCCGTGAATAATTTGTTAAAATAACAATATGAACAAAATAAAAGTTACCTCTGGGATGGCAATGTCCCTTGATGGGTTCACTGCTGGCCTAAATCAAAGTTTCGAAAAACCATTTGGAGACAATTTCGATTTAGACTTACTGGAGCGTTGGATGTTTGCTGAGCCGGAAAAGCATAAACATAAAAAAGAAATCGACGCTATTTTGGATGCAGGTGCGTTCATAATGGGTAATAATATGTTTGGCCCTAAAGACAGAAGAGACAATCCAGAATGGAAAGGGTGGTGGGGTGATAATCCCCCGTATCACGCTCCCGTTTTTGTGCTCTCCCACAAGGAGCGAGAACCGATAGAAATGGAAGGCGGAACGACATTCTTTTTTGTGACTGACGGTATTGAATCTGCTCTTTTACAAGCGAAAGAAGCAGCAGGTAATCGGAATGTAAAGATTAATGGAGGAGCAAATACCGTCAATCAATATTTAAAAGCTGGCTTTATCGATGAGCTATGGTTACATATAGTTCCCGTAACCATTGGCGCAGGCACTCGACTTTTTGAGGAAGTGCCTCCTCTCAATCTCGAACCGATTGAAGTGAGTGGGACCAGTATGGTGACACACATTAGATACAAAGTTTTAAAATAGGGATTTCCACTGTATTAGCTTTTAGCTTCTTTATTTCATTCCATCTTTGTCTGAGTTCTCCAATATATCGTAAGTCCTGAAAAGCATGGATAATTGAGGCGTAATCAATAGTTATATTAATCCTAGGGATGGGGAGCAAGTTAGACCCATAAAATTCCTTGTTGTAACTTTTTATTAATAAAAGTATAAAATCCTGATATAATACATAATAATTATGTATACCCTAGATCAGTTATTCACCTTTGGAAATTGGTTTGTGAAACTAGGCAAGGAAGAAGATTTTAAGAAGGAATGGAAAGAGTTTGCGGACTGGAGTATACGAAATAAACTAGGATCTAATACTCCATATCTCCTCCAAGATATTACCAATGTAAGACACTTCATTTCTTTTGGTCCTTGGCCTGATGTACAAACAATCAAAAAATGGCGGCAAACGGAAGAGTTTCAACTTTTTGTAGAAAAAGCAAAAGAACTTTGCGAGAGATTTGAACCCAACACCCTAAAACTTGTAGCTCTGGGAGAGTAGACTTCATAACTAACATTTTCAGAAATAAAAATCGTTATTTTGTAACTTCTTTATCTCCTCCCACCTCTGCCTCAATTCACCAACCTGCCTGCCGGCAGGCAGGTATACCTTATGTCCTGAAAAACCCGGATAATTGAACTGAAATCTCGGGTTTATTAATCCTAGGGATGGGGAGTAAAACAAATAATAATTAATAACCTCAATATTGACATTCTGACAAATTCATCTGTATAATGCAGTATATACATGAGGATTCTTAAAGAGCCATTGGAATTTCAGTGGGACAAAGGAAACGTAGGAAAAAGTTATAAGAAACATAAAGTAAAAGACAAAGAAGCGGAAGAGCCATTTTTTGATAAAAGACATAAAATCTTCAAGGACAAGCTGCATTCTAAGGGTGAAGAAAGAAACAGAATTGCAGGTAAAACAAAAAAAGGGAGACTTTTATTTATAGTATTTACCATAAGAGAAAACAGAATAAGGATAATATCTGCTCGTGATATAAATAAAAAGGAGGTGTATCTATATGAAGAAAAGGCTTAAACTGCCCGTCTTTAAAAACGAAGACGAAGAAAGAAAATTCTGGGCGAAAGTTGATTTGTCTGAATATTATGATGCTAATGATCTAGAGTTAGTCAGTTTTCCTAATTTAAAACCGACAACTAAACCTGTATCAATCAGAATTCCTGAATATTTACTCAACAGAGTTAAAGAGGAGGCAAATGAACTTAATATTCCTTATCAGACATTAATTAAACAGTATATTCAAAAAGGTGTTTTTTCTTCTCAATAAATCCGAATTAGGTTAAGAAGGGTTCATTTCTTAAAAGTTCGGATAATATCCCACAGGGGGAGCAATTTCTACGGATTTCTTCGGATTTTTTATTTTTATATACTCCATTCGGTTTTCACAGGGTTCAAACTTGGGTATTGTTATAATACTTGATAAATGCTTCTTAATGCTAAACCTCTAATCTCTTGCGTTATTCCTTTTTGGAATGAAGGCTCTCGTCTCTATGCAGTACTAGATGAGGTAAGTAAAACTAAAAATATTTTTGAAGTAATTTGTGTTGATGATGCTTCATATGAAAATAATTCAGATGAAATACGAAAACACTATCCTAATTTTAAACTTCTTCGGCTAAAAAAGAACTATGGAAAGTCCGGTGCTATCCTTGAAGGATTAAAGATAGTAAAGGGTAATTTAATTTTACTTCTCGATGCCGACATTCGTAACCTTAATCATAATGAAATTGAAAAAGCAATAAAAATTGTCCAACAAAATCCAGACGTAGACATGCTTATCTTAAGAAGAATTAAAGCACCATTATTTGTAAAACTTACTCGAGGTGATGTTTTGGCATCAGGAGAAAGAATTGTTAAATTAAATTACTTGATGAATGTTTTAAAAAATTCAACGAAAGGATGGGAGCTTGAATCAAAAATAAATCTGTTTATGTTTAATAATAATAAGAAAGTTTACTGGTTTCCACATTCTGGGATTAATACTCATTGGAAATGGGGCATAAAAGCGGATTTTAAATATCATAAGAAAAAGATAGCTGATATTTACTCAATCGGTTTTACTAATCTACTTAAATTATTCTTATTTTTTGGAAAAGAAGAAGTAAAATACCAAAAAATCTAAGAATATAAAAAATTGAAAGTTAGACTGTTTTGGAAAAGATAATCTCGCAAGTAGTTTTCAGTTCTGATAATGACCGATTGGGGGAGTAATTTCTACGGATTTCTCCGTTTTTCTTCGGATTTTATAAATTAATATACAATTATATACTTATCACCTATAATAACCCTTAATGTTAAGAAAAGTATTCCCATTGATATTATTTTTACTTATTACAACTCCTGTTCAGGCTGTTAGTTGGCCGCCTGAGGTCAAACCGGAACAGGGAAGAGCATCCGGTACGCTAGGAATCGGGGATGATGACAAGCTAAACGTCACCATCGACTTTTGGAATGTGGGGGTGGTGGGCGGCGGTGATTACGGGAAAGTCATAGTTGACCTCGGATGTACGCAAAAAACTATTGGTGATGGGTGGCAATGTGTAGCAGATGATGAGCCTCCTGAAATTGGAACTTTTAGCGGTGGGCCTAATGGGGAAATTACCATAAACGGAGAAACAAGCATCCAACTGGTTAATGGAACTTATTTTAAATCTAATCTTGATAAAACATTCCAGGCAACTGTAGAGAATCCTGAAATATTTTCAAAATACAGATGGAGTATGGATGAATCGGTTCCGATCCCCGAAATTAAGGAAGGGAAATATGAGGTAGAAACCGCCGGTGCTGCAGTATTTAATGATCTTTATGGGCAGGTGGAAGTTAATATTCCTCGTCCGGACGGAACCTATGATGAAGAGGAATGGAATCTAGCTAAAATAGACATGAAGTTGCCACCCGGCACGCGCATTAAAGTGAGTGAAAAAAGCGGTTTGATGCTTGCATTCACCGATAATCAAACAAATATTACCGTAGGACCGGAAACAGAAATCGTGCTGGTTGCAGTGGAACCGCAAGATACCGTGATTAAACTGCTGTGGGGGAATCTGAAGGCCAATGTCAAAAAGATGATGAAGGACGGATCAATGGAAGTAGAAATGAGCCAGGCAGTTGCGGGAATTAAAGGAACCCAATTTATCTTAAATGAGACAAAGACAGAGTCTTCAATTTGGGTTACCGAAGGAACTGTTAAATTCACCAGCAAGAGTACAGGCAAATCGGTGGATGTATCCAGAGGAGAAGCAGTAATTGCATCTGCCAAAGGTCTGTCAGAAAAAACAATCTTTGATCCGGTTGAAGAAGAAAAGAAATGGCAGGAGTTTGCAGATAATTTTAAGAAAACAAATACTTCTATTGCCGGTAATAACAATAGTATGTATATAGTAGTGGGAATTGTTTTTGCTGCTGCAATAATTGGTTTCCTTATATTAAAAGTTAGGAAAACTAAGCGAGCTTGAGAGAGGAGGCGCGCAATAATTTCCTTATTTCCACCCATCCCTGTCTTAATTCCCCAATATATCTTAAATCCTGAAATACCCGGGTAATTGAACTGTAATCTGCGCTTATATTAATCCTAGGGACGGGGAGCACTTTCTACCGATTTCTGCGGATTTTTTATTTTCATAAACTCCATTCGGTTTTCACAGGGTTCAAACTTGGGTATTGTTATAATACTTGATAAATGCTTCTTAATGCTAGGGACTAAGGATCCAAAATCTGGATTTAATAAAGAGTACGACAGTTTTGAAATGCAGATGGCCAAGCTCAGTGCAAAATTGAAAGGCACGACAGTAGTCGTAAAAGAAGATGGAGAAACCAGCAGCATAAAAGTGATCGAAGGTGTGGCAGAAGTCACGGACATACAAACTGGCAAAACAGTTGAGATAAGCGAGGGTAAGATGATTGCCGCGACGGATACAGGCATCGGCGAGGTACAGGCTTTTGATGTCAACGCTGAAAACGAAAAGTGGCAGGATTTTACAGACGAAATAGGTAAAACAGGTACCAATCAAAAAAACTATCTGTATATCTTAGTAATTCCGATAATACTGTTAGCTACTATAATCGCTGTTGTATTAGCATTAAAAAAGAAAAAAAGCGCTTAAAGAATTTCACTATTTAAAGAGTGCCTTCAGGTTGAAGTTTTTTAATCTCCTCCCACCTCTGTCTCTGCACTCCAATAAACCGAAAATCCTGAAAAACCCGGATAATTAAACTGAATGAAATCGCGGGTTTATTAATCCTAGGGACGGGGAGCAATTTCTACGAATTTACTATGGAGATTGCTTCTAATTTTTAACTTCCTGATATAATCACCTTATTATTAACTTCAAAAACTTATGCAATTTCTTGTAATCGGAAAAGACGGCAAAGATGAAAAGGCGCTGGAGCGAAGACTGGTAGCTCGAGAAGCTCATATTAAGTTGGGTGATGAGATGGAGAAATCAGGTGATCGATGGTATGGAGCGGTTCTTTTGGACGATAACAATAAAATGATAGGGTCTTTGGCAGTGATGGATTTTCCTTCTGAAAAAGAGTTATATGAATGGCTGAAGCGTGAGCCTTATATAACTGGTAAAGTCTGGGAAACAGTGGAAGTTTATAAATGCAATGTTAAAAATCCCTGGAAGTTTAGCCGTCCGGAATCTTTCTTTAAGGAAAGAGAAAAACTGAATAAGTAAATTTTCAACTGATGCAATATTTTACTGATTCAGGCCAAGTTCCTGTTTTACCTTCTCACTTAATATAATTTTCACCAGAGATTGATAGGGAACGTCTCTTTTGTTAGCCAGAGTTTTAAGAGCCGCAATAAGCGACTCGGGTAATCTGATGGAAACCGTTCTGGTTGACGGTTTAAGATTTTGTAAGACCGGATTAATAATAGCCTGACTCATATCAAAATAATCAGTTAAATCATGGCGTGCAAAGAAATCTCTTTCCTCATCCTCATTTTTAAATTTAGGTAATTTTTTAATTTGTTTCATTTTGATTTATCACCTCTTTTCTTAATTTGTTTATTGTTTAAACTTTCAGCTAATTTATAAGCCAGTTTGTCTTTTTTACCCTGATCCCTTGCCGAAATAATTCTGATTTTGTCTTTTCGAATTGTAAAATATACAGCTAGTTGTCTGCCTTTGTTAGTTTTACCCAATGCACCCCACCTGTTTTCAGTCTGTGAATGTTGTTTGTTTTCAATGAAAACAAGTGGGTTATTACTGAAAATTTCTTCACATTCCCGATACTCAACATTATGTTTTGCTTGATTTTTTTTAATATTAGCTTCATCCCAATCAAAACCATGCAACTTATTTAAATCAAAACTTTTACTCATAGGCTATTTATGTATACAATGGTACAATACATTTAGCCTCATGTCAAGGTATGGATAATAGATGTGTAGTCGATGGTTATATTAATCCTAGGGACGGGGAGCAAATTCTATGGATTTCTTTGGGTTTCTTCGGATTTATTCGAATTTTTCAACCGCTTTTTAATTCACTTTTATAGTACTTCTCAGCAAATTTCGCGATCTCATTAATAATGGGGAGTATGCCACGCCCTTTTTTAGTTAGTTCATAAACAACTGAAATTTTATCAAGAGTTTCTTCTTTTCTAATGACTATTTGCTCTTTTTCAAGTTTTTTTAATCTGTCTGCCAGAGTTGTGGGGTTTATGCCAGATATCGACCGTTGAATTTCATTAAACCGCATTGAGCTATTACCTAAATTGCTTATTATGCATAAAATCCACGCATCACCAATCATATTGATTGCGTTGTTTAATTCTTCCGGAATATGGCGATTATTACTTGTTGACATACTATAAATAGTGTAGTACTCTATTTTTTAGACTGCTATAAATTATATACTAAATTTTAGGAATAGTCTAACTCTTATGAAAGCTATACAGATTAATAGATACGGCGGAAACGATGTTTTGGAACTTAACAATAATGCTCCAAAGCCCACCATAAAACAGGGGCAAATATTACTGGAAAATTACGCAGCCAGCGTAAATCCAATTGATTGGAAGTTCCGGGCAGGATATTTGCAGAAAATGGCACCGGTTCCTTTGCCGGTTACTCTTGGAGGGGATTTTGCAGGCAAAATCTCAGAAGTAGGAACAGGTGTTTCTGAATTTAAGGTAGGTGACGAGGTATACGGGCAAGCAATTATTTTAAATGGTGGTTCCGGATCATTTGCTGAACAAGTTTCAGCAAATGCCGAAAATACCGCTCTTAAACCAAAAACAGCGAGTTTCGAGGAAGCAGGAGCTTTGCCACTTGTTGGAGTCAGCGCTTTGCAAGCTTTAGGAGAGCATATCAAATTGAAAAGTGGGCAAAAAATCCTTGTCCATGGTGGAGCAGGAGGTATTGGACACATGGCGGTCCAATTGGCAAAAGTGTTTGGTGCATATGTTGCAACAACCATAAAGACAGATGATGTGGAGTTTGTAAAAAATCTTGGTGCGGATCAAGCGATTGATTACAAAACTCAAAAATTTGAAAATATTCTTAAAGACTTTGATGCGGTTTTTGATACAGTAGGTAGTGAAACAACAGATAAATCATTTGGAGTTCTCAAAAAAGGAGGAGTAATTGTATCTATGTTTGGAGAGCCGAATCAAGAGTTGGCACAAAAATATGGAGTTACTGCTATTGGGCAAGGAACACGAACTGATACTGTTCATTTAGCTCGCATCGCAGAAATTGTTGATAGTGGAAAAATAAAAGTGCATCTTGATAAAGTTTTTTCGTTCGAAAACGCGAAAGAAGCATTTATATATCAGGAAGAAGTTCATCCTCGAGGTAAAGTTGTCATAAAAATCAAATAAATACCGGTCTTTTTGTCTTTTTAACCCCATCCCTTCTCAGTCTCAATTCTCCTATATACCTTGTTGACATCATAGTGGACATACTATATGATATTTACATATAGATATGCCAAAAGTAACAATTTCAAAACCAAGATCATTTGGTAATGTTGAAAAGTTTATTGAGCCTTGTATTCTTCTTCTTTTATCTAAAGATTCCTCTCACGGGTATGGTCTCATGGATGGTTTGGGGAAACATTGCGGTCACAATGTTGATATCGGCAATCTTTACCGCACGCTACGTAAGATGGAGAAAAATAAATGGATAGTTTCCGACTGGCAAAAGAATAAGATAGGACCTGATAAACGGACATACAAAATTTCTCCAAACGGAGTGACGATATTACACGAAGCGGCTTCATCGCTTAAAACCGCACAGCGTCTTCTCTCCCGGTTTCGAAATGGTTATAACAGGATTTATGATAATGGAGTAACTGTATGAAGCTTACAATTGTGCTTTCCACAACTCATACAGAAACCAACTGGAATGCTTTAAGACTAGCCAATCTGGCTTTGAAAAAGGGAGATGAGGTGAGTTTATTTCTTTTAGGTGAAGCAGTTGAGTATGAAAATGCCAGTAGTGATAGGTTTAATATAAAGCAGCAAATTGATACTTTTCTAAAATCAGATAAAGCAAAAATTGTCGCCTGCGGAACCTGTATGAATTTAAGAAACCAGGAAAGCACGCAAACCTGTCCTAGGGGAGGATTGGAGGATTTTTATTCTCTTATATCAACAAGTGACAAAGTATTAACATTTTAAATTACAGAATGAAAAAGTTAATCGTACTCGTTTTGCTTGCTGCATTTCTTATTAATCCTTCTGCAATTTTTGCCCAACCAATGACAGGTAAGCAATTTCAATCTGCTACTGATGATCATACAGCCGGTGAAGAAGCGGAGGGAAAAGAAATATGGGAAAGATTACAGTCGAAGCAAATAATTTGCAATGAACTTTCATATGGAAACTTCGGTTCTTTAGGAGAATACTATATGGGTCAAATGGTAGGAGATACCGGCAGGCATGCAGTGATGAATCAAATGATGACGGCAATGTTAGGAGAGACAAGCGAAGAAAAGATGCATGTAGTAATGGGGAAAAGAATGAGCGGTTGTTATACCGGGACGAAGGGAGGTGGTAATCCGATGATGGGTTATGGTTGGAATAACATGATGGGCGGTTGGGGAGGTTTTGGTTTAGGCTGGGTATTTATGATTTTATTCTGGGCGCTGATTATTTTGGGCGTAGTTGGACTTATTCGTTATTTAAGCGGGCAACACAATGCGGATAAGGGTAAAACCCCTCTGGATATTCTTAGAGAACGCTATGCAAAAGGCGAGGTAGACAAAAAGGAATTTGAAGAAATGAAGAAGGATTTAAGATAAAATTTTTAAGAAAATCAGACCGGGTTTGCAGTCTCTTTATCTCTTCATAACCTTTTATTGGCCATTGCATCAGCGCGTTTTTTACCCCAGTCACAGGCAAGTTTTAGAATAGGTGTTAAAGTTTGTCCTGCAGGTGTTAATGAATATTCAACTTTTGGAGGAATTTGTCTATATATTTTTCTTGAAACGATATTATCTCCTTCGAGTTCCCGTAGCTGGCGAGTCAGCATCCTTTGACTGCAATCTGGTATAAGTTTTCGCAATTCTCCAAATCGCTTTTTGCCATCAACTAGGTTCCAAAGAATTAGTGTTTTCCACTTGCCTCCAATTAACTCAAGTGTAAATGCAATGTAGCAGAAGTAATTTTTATCCCCGACAGTGAAGTTTGCCATTGGTATACAAAATGTCACTATACAACAATTTTGTGCGTACTTGCAAGAATAAAATTAGGGTTTAACATAAATAAAAGATAAGGAGGTGAATATAAAATGGATAAGAAAATGGAAGTAAAAAATTTTACCTCTCCGGATGAAGTGAGGACATTCGAAAAGGGAAAGGTAGAACTGGTTAAAATCGGAGGCGCAATGGTTGGCAAAGCAACTTTTGAACCGGGATGGAAATGGTCTTTACATGTAAAATCACTGGCTAAAACTGAATGGTGCGAAGCTCCCCATTTCCAATACCTTATTTCGGGAACATTACACGTAGTAATGGCTGACGGTACTGAAACAGACTTAAAACCCGGCAGTGTATCCCTGCTGCCATCAGGCCATGATGCTTGGGTGGTTGGAAACGAACCGGTAGTTGGGGTAGATTTTCAGGGAATGGTTGACTACGCAAAAAAAGCTTAAAGACCAAATTATTAGAATACACAACGTATATGATTGCAAGTAGCCCATCGGAAAAATTCGAAGGGTTGCTTTATGAAAAATTAACTATTGTCCGGATTGCAGTTTCCTAATCTTCTCCCACTGTTGTCGTAATTCCCCAATAATCTTCAAGTCCTGAAAAACCCGGATTATTGAGGTAAAATCGCGGGTTTATTAATCCTCAGGTACGGGGAGCATTTGATATCCCTCTGTTTGGAGTCAGGATGGTGTGAGCTCCCGAATGAGGGATTATTTAAGGAGAAAATAGAAAAAGAAAATGACTAAATTTGAAGCTAAAAGAGAACCGTCCCCTATACTACGTCCCCTATACTATAATTACAGTTAACCTGATATTTCGTAATAGGAAGCCGAAATAGGCAGTCTCTCACTGCTGGGCTCAGCTGTCTTACCAGTCTTTCGGATCTGACCAGTGGGTTCTAGCCATCACCGCTACTTCGAAATTCGGATCATCTTTGGCTTGTAATCCAACCTTTGCTACCGGATTGTTTCCGCCTCCGAAATTTCTGGTGACCACTTTAGCACCAAGGCTGTCCGCTGCAGAATTTGCACTCTCCAGCAATTTATCCAGCAAGCCCTGCGGGTCATCAGTGACGAAATCCAGATGCATCCCTCTCACGCCATTGCCTTCTTTTCCGGCTCTATGGAATTCAACGAATATATCTTGGCCGCCCTCAACCGGAATCCTCAGGTATCTTCTGAAATGGGTGACGCCGCCGGCAACCAGGTTATTGGCGATAAGCTTGTCACCGAATTGGCCTGTTGCTTCTTCAAATGATTTATTATCGGGATAAGTTATGCCGATGTGATGGTAAAAAGTAGGGTGACCGGCTGCCCATTCGCTGACAGGAGTCAGCAGGGCATTGAGAAAATCAGGTCTTTCGATAATTTTTTCCGCAGGGCTCATTCCCTCCCTGATGGTTTCGTCTCTTAACCCGGTAATGGAGCTGACTGTATTTAAAATATTTTCATTCATAGAGTTTTATATAATATTGATAATGATTACCGGACGACCCTTACCTCCAGGGGCAGCTCGATATTATGTTCTTTTAATACTACTTCCTGGATTAAGTCCGCGACTCTTAGATAACCCTCTGCCGAGCCGCTGCCTGTATTCCCGATAATATTGGCCGTAGATTTTGCATGGACCATTCCGCCGATCATGATAGTCTCCGGAAGTCTTCCGGTCATGCCGATAAGCTGCGTGGCCGATATTCCGTTGTATCCGGGATGGTTAAGCACGAATGTATAACCCAATGTTGCGCCGACCGACCACGGGTTTTTTTCCTTGTTCTTTTTCCTCATTTCCTGACGGCCTAAATTGATGACCGTTCTGGCTTTGGCGATTTTTTCCGGATCTCCTTCTGCCAGCTGGAACATCACGTTAAGGACTATTTTTGTATTATCCGGTTGCGAAAAAACACTTTGGCGGTCATGCATTTCCAGCTGTGACGTGTCCATCCGCACGACATCACCGTTTTCATCGACAACCTCGACCCAACTCAAAACCTGTCTTATAGATTCAGGCAGTTCGGTATCAGTGATCCCAAACGCTTCGAAGATTTTCGTATAGTTATGAATCGGATGCCAGGCATCCGTCACTACCGCCCCGGCTGTGCTGCCGGGAATATCCCTGGCAAATTCCAGTCCGGTTAGATTACCACTTGCCGATTCTCTGGAAACTGCCGAAATTTTAGTTCCGCCCCCCGCGCAGATTTGTGCGGTTCCTATATTCAGATGGATACCGTTCATCTTACGGCTGTCAATTACGACAGTTTTCATGGGATCCAGTTCGGTACCCATTAAAAGCGTATTGCTGCCACCGCCGTGAACATGAAAGGTCTGCTGGTGATCATTAAGCAGCCGGTGTAATGTGGAAGCCTGTTCTGTATTGGGATAGACAACCAGCTGCGCCCGGCTTTTGAGCAGGGTTGAGCTTACTTCCGCATTATTGACAAAATCAATACCCAATGATTGCAGGCCTGTCTCCAGTCTTGAAAGCATAGACCTATAATATACACATATATATATTATAAGTCAAACTATAAATGATTACCCGAAATTACTTTAATATCTGGAAATAAGCATTATTAGTTGACCTTTATGAAAATATATGATAAAATCAACGAACCTTATAATAGAATTTATAAGGTTATTTAATATAATAATGTATCCCTCAGTAAGTCGGGGGATTTTTTTAATAAACGAAATATGTTCAAAGGCGAATTACAACCGGACGGAGTCTCCCTGATAGCGGGACCCTGTTCCATAGACCCGGAAAATGTCCATCAGATTTACCAGATGGCCGATATCCGGATCAGGAACAAGAAAGGTGACTGGGTGCCCGCCCTGGCCGGAGCCAGGATTGTCGGCCTTAAATCAAGGACGGAATTCAATGCCACAGGTGATGGAATGGGTATCGATTTTCAGATCCTTGACGGTTTTATAACCAACAAAAATATCGGTGAGACCCCTCCCAGTGTCCTGATGGCTAAAGAATTCATAAAGGAAACCGGCATGGGCACTGCTGCGGAAGTCATGATCCCTGAAGCTCAAATGTACTATTATGAACAGAATCTTTCCAAAGGCAAGTTTTTTCCCTGGACTCCTGCCGTAAGCGCACTCGGTTGGCCGGCCAGGCAGATAGGCATCACCGCAGCCAGAAATGACTGGACTGTCGGGCTGAAGAATCCTAAGTGGCTTGGCCAGAGCCTGGATGACATCGAAAAAGGCAAATGCCAGACAATGAGTTCCATGGAAAAAACCTGGCGTGGCCTGGCTAATTTTGCCTCTTCTGCGGGTGCGGAAATCGCTTTCGTACACAGGGGTGTCGACATAGATGGCAAAGGAAAAATGAGGAATGCGCTGGTTCATGAAATAGTCCGGAGTCTAGCCAGGACTGCCCCTCAGACCGGCCGGTATTTTGACCCCAGCCACAGTTATGGACCTGACATGCAGGACTGCATAGTCGCCGAAACAATCAGGACAATGAAGATGAGGGTAAACGGTGACAACGGACCGTATCTTTATACCGGCATATTGGTCGAAGTGGGTGATTCCACGACCGATACCAAACAGCATATCTCAGTCAGCGATTTGCAGAACTTAGCCAGGGAAATTTCTCAATTTAGGCCTTTTATTGTCCCCAAATCACATTACCTAATGTAAGTCTGCAGTCAGTTCGGGGTAGCAATTCTAAATTTCAGCACGATTGTTTCCAAAAGGGATTCTCATAACTTCATTATTGTTCTCCGGTGTCAGTACATCCTTATTATTATGCTTATCTGTTTGTGGGGGATATCATTAGCAAATCCATTATTTCAATGTGTCCGTTGTATGGAGGAGATTTAATATCAGCGACAGAATGATTCAGAAAATCATCGGGGAAGAGGCAACAGAGACGGTTATTGCGGCTAAAAATAATAAGAAGAAAAGAATTATTGAAGAAACTGCTGATTTATTCTTCCACTTGCTTGTACTTCTTTCTCAATTTGATATAAAACCGGATGAAATGGAAATGGAATTACAAAAGCGGAAAAAATAGCTTTTAAAATTTAATATGTAGGTAGTAGCTTCCTAATCTCCTCCCACTGTTGTCGTAATTCCCCAACCTGCCTGCCGGCAGGCAGGTATACTTCAAGTCCTGAAACACCCGGATAATTAAGGTGAAATCGCGGGTTTTTTAATCCCAGGGACGGGGAGCACATTCACTTCGTTCAGTATAAACAATTTCTACGGATTTCTTTGGGTTTCATCGGAATTTCATTTGACGTCTTTTTGGAGTACATCTTTAAGAAAATTCCTTGCTTTCATAATTTTAATTCCCTCATAATCTCCAATATCAAGTAAATCTCTGTCTCCTGAAATTATATATGAAGCAGATCCTTCTATTGCTGCTGCGATAAATTTATTATCATCGGGATCATCCTTGACGATGTCAACTTCTAAAGCTCCGGAAGTAATTATTGTTTGAGTTGATAGTGCTTGAATCATATCTTGAATGTCCTCAGGTTTAAGAAAGAAATGAGATTGTATTTCTTTCCGATCCAGGACTTCTTTTATTTCTGAAAGAATTGGAATTGAAGTGATTAATAAAAATTCTTTCTTACGCCATCCCTCAAGTAAACGATGGGGTATAGTATTTGATTTAGCGGTACCGGAAATAACCAGATTTGTATCAATAACCACTCTTAGCATGTTTTGTTCTTCTGACAGCTTTTACAGCCTCATTTACAATCCGTTCCACTTCTTTAGCAGGGATGCCTTTTGTCCTGGCACGAATTCTATCAAAAACTTTAAATCCTTTTTTCCATTCCTCATTGGTGAATCTTTTAGTGGGATCTGTTAAAAATTCATACTCTTTGTAATCTATAAGAACAGCCTGGGGTTTATTAAAGCGGGTGATAATCACTTTTGTTTTCCCATAGACAGCAGTATTCAGTATCTCTGAGAACTTGTTTCTGGCATCCTGAGCGCTTACTGTTTGTGTCATAAAATCCTCCTGTAGGCTACATACTAGTACAAAATGTAAGTATTGTCAAGAAGTTACAAAATAGACAGAGAATTGCTACCAAAAGCTCATTTAGAATTTAGAATATTTCAGCTTCTTTATTTCCTCCCATCTTAGCCTAAACTCTCCAACCTGCCTGCCGGCAGGCAGGTATACTTCAAATTCTAAAAAGCCCGGATAAGTGAAGTGAAATCGCGGGTTTATTAATCCTCAGGAGGGGAGCAGGTTGGTTCTTGCGCAAAGGGATTGCGCCTGAGGCAGAATACATAAATTGACTTTCATGCCTAGTTTTGCCAAACTATTTATAAAGGAGGTGATTTAAATGAATATGAATGCAATGTTTAAAGAATGTGTGAAACCGCACGCACTTGTACATTCACTTACGGGAGCTGCTGTTGCTTTTTTACTTTTATATTTTGTCCCGGGCTTAATTGATAAGCTATTAGTGCTCGGCATAATATTATTTGTTGCAGCCTTTATTTTGGAGTTTTTTGTTAACCCAGCACGAAAATAATAATTTAAGAAGCGATTAAAAATGTTCCCCTTGCAGCGTTTTTCCATCCAAAGTCATTAAATTATCTCCGATCATATTCGGAACATGTGCTGCAAGTCCTATTCCTGCGATTGGGCTAAACGCATCCTTAACTTATAGCTCGCACTGAGTTTCGGCTTCGGCGCTGCAGGTATCTGTCGCTGCGCCGCCGTTCGCATAGTCGCTGCCCTGTTGACCGTCAAGCATATCGTTGCCTGTCTCGCCTTTGAGAGAATCAGACCCGATGCCTCCCCAAAGATCATCATTGCCCGCATTGCCGTTAAGCGCGTCATTCCCATCTTCTCCGTATAAGTCATCCTGACCGGCGTTTCCGCTAAGACTGTCGCCGTCAGTTCCTCCCAGGATGACATCGTTACCTGCGCCTCCTTTTAAATCATCGCCTCCGGTTCCCCCGACAATACAATCATTACCGCCATTGCCATTGACGATATCACTGCTGCCTTTGGCTAATATCAAATCAGGTCCACCCGTACCGTTGAGTATTTCGCTTCCGTTTGTACCTTCGATTAAATTATAGGCAACAGATTGGTTGCACTCTAAAGGTACCGGGAATGGGTTAATCGGATCCGCTGTAACTTTAATATGGTAAGGATTTATCGCATCATTGCTCCAGGCGGATTCGTCAGGAGAAGAGTTTTTTGCCTTCACCCGGAGGTAATAATCACCGGGTGGCGTCCCCGGTGTCGGAATTTCAGAAGCAGATAACCAACCGCTTAGATATACGGAACTTGTGTAAATGGCATCGGAAAAAGCTTCATATTGATACTCAAAAGGCGGGTTAAAGCCTGTAGAATCCGTCCAATCAACTTTTATTAAAGCAGATTGTGTAACAGTTACTCCGTTTCCGGGAGTGTGTATTAAAGGAACGGAAACTCCTTTTGTAATACTCCAAGTGCCCGTTCTGGTGCCGCCGAAATCATCCGTCCAAGTACCGGAAACTGTTCCATCAGGAGCTACAGTACCTGTCATACTCATTATTGTTCCCGCTGCGCCCAAATCATAAGCAACGGTAAGACTAAGTGTATCTGCTGTTTGCGTACCGGAGGTGACATTCCAATGGAAAGTATCTCCGCCGCTTGCCGGAAATCCTCCGTCCCCGGTAACAGTTGTTGAGCTCTGGGCTAGTGTCGCATGATGAACGTAAGGTGTAGCCGATAGATCTCCATCCAGAAAAAAGGTGATTTCGTAATTGCCCGTCACATTCCAGGGTGCTACAGCAGTAGCTGATATGGCAAAATTAACAAGAAGCAAAACTGAAGCTATAAAAACGGTAAAAAAAAGTTTTATTTTATTCATATTTATCACCTCCTTTCAACAGAAATTATTGAGTGTCATTGCCAAAAAAAAAGACAACCGGAGGTTGTCTAAAGATACGAGCAGTAAAGCAATTTCATAGGCAGGCCTGATATATTATACGATTGCCTTCTTTATCACTGTCAATCCCGTCAATCGATATATTTTTGTATATTACAAATATCTTACCCCATAATTCCTCGATGCGGAACATTTTGCAGAAGAAAATAAATGGCAGGTACTTTCAGATAATTTTAAGAAAACAAAGACTAACGCAACAGTTCCCGGAGTGTATTTTGGTTTTCAGGTGTAATAAGTTCCATAAGTCTGTTCAAATCCCGGTCATTTAGATTAATTGCCTGATTAAAAAACAATTGGAGTGTCAAGGCGCTTACCGCTATTGAAACATCAGTCAGGACAAGGCAAATGATTGCCGCATTTCTGTCATTAAAACTTCGTTCTCCGAAGAAGAAATACTTAATAAAATAGAAAAGTCCAAAAGGAGGAAAAATACACTCACCATATATGCTTTTAAATGGTTTGTTTTACTTTTTAACTTTTGCTGCTGATTGTTAAGTTCCAGAATGGCTGCCAAATCGTCAGGACCGAGCGCTTCCTTATTTATGACGGTTGTATTCTCCGGCATTGTTTTTTTAAATCAGTTTAATAGTATACCCTTAAAAATTCTATCAGTTGACTTTATCTTTAGCCAGTATCTTATGAATATGGAAAAAAATAAATAAAAAAAGCATAGGGAGAAGTAAAACGGTGATATTTCAGCATATTTTCAGGAAGTAACTGATAAAAATAATTAAGACTACCATATGGACAGGCGTTTAGTAATTATTTATCTTATGGCTATTGGAATACTTGCCGGTATTACGGCTTATAATCGTTTTTTCAAATACGCTTCTAAGTCTAGTATAGCTTTGGACCAAAATGCCCAACCGGCAGAACCCGGTGGGCTAATAAATGAACCCAACCCGCTTTCAATTGAATACATGCGGGGGCAGGCATATCCGGGGAGCGGCATTGACATAGAACAAACACTGCCATCCGGGACAAATTACAATAAGTATATTGCTTCTTACAATTCAGACGGTTTGAAGATTTACGCATTGCTTACGGTGCCGCAAGGGGAAAAGCCCAAAACCGGCTGGCCGGTCATTATTTTCAATCACGGCTATATCCAGCCGGAGCAGTACCGGACAACCGAGAAATATCTTGTTTACACCGATGCTTTTTCCCGAAATGGATATATTCTGTTTAAACCTGATTACCGAGGACATGGAAATTCAGAAGGAAAACCGGAGGGAGCGTATTATTCTTCGGCATATACAGTTGATGTATTAAATGCTGTTTCTTCGGTGAAAAAATATAAAGATGCTGACCCGGAAAGAATCGGCATGTGGGGACATTCAATGGGTGGAATGCTGACTTTAAGGTCGATGGTCGTCACCAAAGATATTAAAGCCGGTGAAATCTGGGCCGGAGTTGTCGCTTCGTATCAAGATTTAACCAATAATTGGCATCACCCGGATCTTAATCCTCGACCTTTTGTTCCTTCCCAGAGAGAACAGGCGGCCAGAGGGCCGGGAAGACAGGTTCTCGTTGACAAATACGGCAGCTTTGAAGCAAATCCCCAGTTTTGGCAGTCCATCTCGCCCATAGCGTTTGTCAAAGATATTTCCGGCCCCGTCCAGCTCCAGCATGGGACTATCGACGACGAAGTTCCGCTTCTTTTCAGCCATAAATTAGATGAAGCGTTAAGAAGGGTCGGCAAGCCTGTAGAACTATATACTTATGAGGGAGACGACCATAATCTTTCCAATAGTTTAAGTACCGCCTTAAAAAGGTCAGTTGATTTCTTTGATAAATACCTCAAATAAAACGATATATGAAAACAATGCAAGTACTTTTTTACTCTTTCATCTAGCGGTTTAATCTTCAAAAAATACAGGCAATCACTCTAGGGTTGGGACCTCTGATATAATTTCCTCATGAATGCAAAATCCCCAAAAGCTGGTCTAAACATACTTATCCTAAAAAATAAGCAAGTATTATTGGGTTTATTAACCAAAAAATGGCTATATCATGGTAAACAGGTATTTGGAGTTCCGGGCAGAGATTTGCATTTTAAGGAAACAATCGGAAATGGTGTCAAGAGAAATATTAAAGACGAATTAGGTGTAGCAGTGACAACTTATGAAATAATCAGCGTCAATGCCAACTATGAATATGGAAATCACTATATCGGTATTGGAGTCGTTGCGAAGATTAAAGGCGAAATTAAACATCTAAAAAAAGAAGACTGGGAAAAATGGCAGTGGTTTGATATAAATCAGATCCCGGATAATTTATTTCCGGATGCCAAAAACCTGATAAAATGCTATTTGGAAAATAAAGTTTGCGTGGCTTACTAACAACAGATTTTCCATTCCGGATACAGGAAAATCATCGTGAAAAAGTGATGACTGAATAAAAATATGATATCTGTAGTTATTCCTGCCTATAATGAAGAAAAATATATTTCAAATTGTCTGGATTCAATAGTTCGTCAGGAATCTGCTCAAAACCTGGAAGTAATTGTTGTGGATAATAATTCCACAGATAATACTCTTAAGGTTATACAAAAATTCAGAGACAGATTAAATCTTAAAATAGTTATTGAAAAGAAAAAAGGCCGAGGTGCTGCCAGAAGCCGGGGATTTCAGACAGCAAAAGGAGATATAATTCTTGGTACAGAAGCTGATACTATAGTCCCACCTGATTGGATAGAAGAATTATCCAGCAAATTAATTGATAAAAATGTCGTAGCTGTTACCGGACCGTGTAAATTTGAAGATTGTTCTTTATTAATAAAAATTATTATGAACCAGTTTCAACCGTTTGGAATGGTTTTATACAGAGTTTTATTCGGCTATTATTGGTTGAGTGGATTTAACTTTGCCATAAAAAAATCAGCCTATTTAAAATCTGGAGGATTTAATCCGGAATTAAATACTTTTGATGATATAGAGTTAGGTGAAAAAATAAAAAGATTCGGTAAAGTTGTATTCATCAGAAATACACCGGTAATAGTATCAGGAAGAAGATTTAAAAAGGGATTATTTGAAGGATTATCTTCATATTTTAAACCGTTTATTGAGTATTCCTTATTCCATAAAAAATCAGTCTCTTTGGATGATCCTAGATAAAAGTGATTAGCTTAAGTAACCCAGTGACGATCTCAATATGATAAACTGGAATTGGGATGAGGAGTTTATTTATATTTCTTTTTATACTGACGTTTCCTCTCTTTTTTAAACCTCCGGCAATTCAGGCTCAAATTTATACTACGGAAAAGCTGATTACCGTTGATTTGGGATCACAGACTCTGACTGCCTGGGAAGGAGGCAAAATCCAGCATCAAACCAGAGTCTCAACAGGCATGAAATTGACTCCGACAGTCAAAGGCAGTTTTAAGATTTATTTGAAATACCCCGTCAAAGATATGAAAGGGCCATCCCCTTATAAGAAAATTTATCCCAGCGGCAAATATCATCTGAAAAATGTCCCTAACATCATGTATTTTTACCAAGGGTATGCCATTCACGGAGCATACTGGCATAATAATTTCGGAAGGGTAGCCAGCCACGGCTGTGTCAATGTGCCCCTGTCTTCAGCCCAGTGGCTCTTTAATTTTGCTTCCAATGGTACCAGAGTCGAAATCTTCTAAAGGAAATAATATATCCTATAGTCTTATTGACTTCCGGGAGCGGCTAAGGTATACTTGACTTAATTAACAAACAGATTTAAAGTAATTAATCTGTTTAAATTGGAATTGGTTTAACGAATCCTAAGATAAAGATATCCTATTTTTTCCTTCTTTATATCTTTCTTCTTTTTTTAAAGCAACTTCACGATTTAGGCAGATTTATTAGTTTAAATTTTTCAATATATTATGTTTAACAGACCATTCTCCCGGGGAAAATTCCGGAAATACCAAAAATTCCATTCAAACAGGCGTCTGTCAAACGGACACAATCAGCGCTCTAAAAAAACGGTCAACCCGTCGCTTTATATCAGTAAAGCCGATATCGCTCCGGCAGAAGAAATGGCTGCAGTTAAAAATAAATTCACTGATTTCCGGATAGATCAAAGGCTGAAACAGAATATTTTCAACCGGGGCTATTCAATTCCCACACCGATTCAGGACCAGGCGATACCGCATATACTTTCCGGCCGCGATGTTATCGGCATTGCCAATACCGGAACGGGCAAAACAGCCGCTTTTTTGGTGCCGCTTCTTAATAAAATGATACAGCGAAATAATGAAAAAGCGCTGGTTGTGGTGCCGACCAGGGAGCTGGCCGTGCAGATAAATAGCGAACTGAAGTTTTTTTCCAAATCACTGAATATATTTTCCGTACTGGTTATCGGTGGAGCCAGCATAAACCGTCAGTTGTCGGAACTGCGGAGAAACCCCCATTTTATTATCAGCACCCCCGGCAGACTGAAAGATTTGGTCAACAGGCAATTTATTGATCTGGGTTCATTTCAAAATATAGTTCTTGATGAAGTCGACAGAATGGTCGATATCGGTTTTATCAATGAAATTAAATTTATAATTTCCCGATTGCCCAAAGTCAGACAGTCTCTGTTTTTCTCAGCTACAGTTCCGATTGAGGTGTCCAATATTATTCACTCCTTTCTGCGTAATCCCGTGACGGTTTCTGTAAAAGTGACGGAAACAGTCAGGAGTATAGATCAGGATATAATCCGCTTTAAAAACAAGGAAGATAAGATTGAAAAACTGCAGGAATTGTTGCGCCGGGAGGAATATAAAAAGGTTTTGGTTTTCGGCAGGACAAAATGGGGCGTGGAAAGATTGTCCAGACACCTTTCCGAAAACGGTTTTTCAGTGGCCTCCATTCACGGCAATAAAACTCAAAACCAAAGATTGAAAGCGCTCAACCTTTTCCGCTTAAACCAGCTGCAGGTACTGGTGGCGACCGATGTCGTGGCCAGAGGCATGGATATAGAAGATGTTTCCCATGTGGTCAATTATGACGAGCCGGAATCCTACACGGATTATGTCCACCGCATAGGCAGAACCGGCCGGGCCAATAAATCCGGCAAAGCCCTGACCTTTGTCGGATGACAGCTCATCATCTGTAAATTACTTATTTCCTTTTTTCCAATGGTTGATTTCTATATGGGATTTAATTCCTGTTGAATTATTAAGAATTTGTTCCCGCCAGTCTTGAGCATTTTTAATCGACTCAATTCTTGAATCCAGAAGTAAATCCAATTCTTTTCCCTGTTGGTTTCTATTAATTATACAAACATACTCATTATCCCAAATACCAAAATCTTCTTCCGTAGATAAAGTTTTAAAAACATCATATTTTATAAACCTGACTTTGATACAGGCCTTAAGATCCAATTCTATCTGTTTTTGTAAAACTTTCCTGTTCAGATCATTAATACTCTTGATAATAAAAACCCGGGTAAAATCCACTCCGCGCATTCGAGCTTTTCTGCCGCTGGTAAAATAATCACTTTCCGGATTCCACTCTTCAGAGTTGGAAACAAAAGTGGCAAAACCTGATTTACTGATATTCATAAAGTGAAACCTGCCTTCAGCCTGGCCTTCCTCCGGGGTGATGGTCATATATTTTCTGCTGGAATTAATTATATTTTCCACGAGGGAGTGTTTACTTCTCCCTAGAATATAGCGTTGGTACAAATCCAAATCCAGTCTGGTAACACAAAGGTCAAATACCAATGGGAATTCATTTAAATTTGCTTCGGAATTCAAATGTCCGGCCCGTCTTACAAAAATTGGTGAACTTTCCATTACTTTGGCAAAGTGTAAAGCCCGCCGCGATTCAATGTACGGATCATTATCCGAATATAGAACATATGAAGTCGAAACAAGATTAACCAATTCTTCAAAATCAAAATCAGTTTTATAAAAAGTCGAATTTACTAAATCATATTGCCAGGGTATCAAATTTAATTTATCTAAACAGGGAGAAACAAAAATAGCGCAGTCCAATTTTATTTTATGTTTCGCTAAAACATGCAAAATAAAAAGATTTCCCAAAGAATGGCCGATAAAACAGATTTTTCCAGTCTTTGATAATTGAGGCAAAACTACTTTTTCGAAAGTTTTCATCCATGAATTCAGGTTTTGTTTACTTTTTGATTTTTTTGTGATTTCACTGAAGTTGTCGACCGGATATTGGGGGCAAATCACCTGCTGTCCCATATCGGATAATTTTTTTTTAAGATCCGGAAACCAGTTACCTTCTTTTGAACCTAATGAACCGTGAAATATAACAAATTGCATATAATTTATAAGCGGTATTTAGCATATTATACAAAAACTGACATCAGTACACATAATCCCGGAGTGAATTCCCAATTTCTTAAACTTTTCTAACATTTTATTAAGTCTTGACTGAATTAAGCGGAATATATTAATATCCATCTATGGATTTATTTGCCGCTTTGGCTGATCCCACCAGACGTCACATTATTGAAATACTGGCCGGCAAAGACCAACTGTCCGCCACGGAAATCTCAGACAGATTTAATATGTCACCGCCGGCTGTCTCCCAGCATTTGAAAGTCTTTAGGGAAACCGGATGAAAGGAGCTGATTACCCATGACGGAAACGAACGGAATTGTTATTGAACGGATTTTTAACGCACCCCGCGAATTGGTTTGGAAAGCCTGGACGGATCCGGAAACGGCCAAAAAATGGTGGGGTCCGAAGGATTTTACCGCACCAAGCATCAAAATAGATTTGCGGGAAGGCGGAAAATATGTTTTTGCCATGCACGGACCGAAAGGCAGTGAGTGGGATAAGGACATATACAGCGCCGGTGTCTATAAGAGAATCATCCCAAATGAAAAACTGGTGGTAACCGACTATTTTTCGGATGAGAACGGCAATATGATCTCACCCGCGGATTCGGGATTGGAAGACCCCGATTTCCCCACGGAATCTACAGTCACAGTCTTATTTGAAGATATCGGAGGCGGCAAAACCATGTTGTCGATAATTTACCCGAAACCGGAATCGGAAAAAGAGTTCCAGGCTATGCTGAAAAGCGGCATGAAGGATGGCTGGAATTCATCCCTGGACAAACTGGTCGCTATTTTGGAAAGTTAAAAAAATTATAAGAGAAAATTGTATGTAAAAAATTGTTCCCCATAGATGAAATTGATAAGGAGGTGAACGGATTTGATAAAGCTGAATACTTATCTGAACTTTGCCGGCAATACGGAGGAAGCCATGAAATTTTACCAGTCGGTTTTAGGGGGAGATCTGACCCAGATAGTCCGCTTCAAGGATATGCCGATTGAGGGGGTGAAAATTCCCAAGACAGATGGAAATAAAGTGATGCATATGGGATTAGCTTTCGGAAACAACCAGATGCTGATGGCAACAGACACTCTCGAGTCTCTGGGACAAAAACTTATTCCGGGCAACAATTTCTATATTTCAATCCATCCGGAGAGTAAAAAAGAGGCGGATCGGATTTTTAAGGCACTCTCTAAAGGAGGCAAAGTGGAAATGGCTCTGTCCGATCAGCTGTGGGGTGACTACTACGGTAGTTTTAAAGACAAATTCGCTGTGCAGTGGATGGTGAATTACTCATATCCGAAAGAGAAATGACCAAGAGCTAAGTTGACAAGCCTGGCTGATAATTTTAAGCTTTGTCTATAATGAAAAAAAGAAAAAAAAGATCCAGTCCAAGATTTGTCTTTTCCAAAACATTTTATTATTTGGGAGGCGGGGCACTTTTATTGATTCTTATCTCTATTTTTACCAATAAAGCAAAACCTGCCTATCTAACCCGGCAGGATTTCCTATCTTCCGGTCAAAATGTCCTGGGTGAGGAAGAAAAGAAGGATGAGGAGGAAAATGAAGATAAAGAGGATGAAAAGCTGAAAGCCGGCGGCTCTTCAGGTAAGAACGGCACTCTGGAGTTGAAGACTCAGGATACCGGCAACGGTAGGGAGACAGAAATTGAAACGGAAGACGGGCAGAAAATCAAAACCAAGGTCGAAGATGACGGCAGTTCAAAAATCGAAATCGAACACAATGATTATAAGATTAAATATGAATTACAGAACGGCCAAGTCGTTACTAAAACCGAAGACGGAAAGGGAGAGGAAGTAGAGCTGGAAAATGAGGAAATGGAAGATCTGGAAGATGAAGTTGAGAACGAATTGGAGGATGACGGTATTAAAATTGCCACTGAGGGATCCGGCAGGCTTACTTTTGAAGACAGCCGGATTTCCGCATCCACCAACTTTCCACTCTCAATTGATGTGGGTACAAAACAGCTCGTTGTTAATACTCCTGCCGGTCAAAAAATAGTAACTGTTTTACCTGATGAGGCTGTTAACAATTTATTAATGAGCGGTATTATCAGCAAGTTAAATAACCGTATAAAAACAAAGGCTAATCTTGAGTTTAAAATCAGAAATAACGAACCGGTTTATGAAATAGACGGGTTAAAAACATACCGCCTTTTTGCCCTTATTCCTGTTTCAAGACCATTGTTGGTGGTCGTATCATCTGAGACAGGAGAAGTCATAACTACCGAAAAATCATTCCTGACCAACGCCGTAGACTTCCTGTCCCCTTGATGAAATTCATTTATTTGGAGATTTTGTTCCTTTCAGGTGTAATTATCCACGGTTTATATTTTTTCGGACCGCCGATTTTATCCCTTTTATGTTTTACTTATATTTTCTCGACCGTTGCCGAACTTATAAGTCTTAAAACTCCAATATCTTGTTTCGGAGTTAAATACAGATATAACCTGGTTCACCCCCTCTTTGCTTCAAAGATTTTTCTTTTGGGAGTCTATCCGCTGGAGGTTTCATTCGCCTGGGTAATCCTAAAATATATTTCATTTTGCCTGGGCATATTAATTGTTTCAGCTTTCTCTTTACCTATAATTGCGGAAATAGTGTTGGTACCGCTTATTTTGGTTTCCATGGATTTTATTCTCGATCCGGTTGCCGTAAATTATGATAAGCTCTGGCATTGGGAAAAAGGCAGCTTTTATTTCGGAATTCCACTGAGGAATTTTCTCGGCTGGTATCTGGTCGGTTTATTATCAACTCTGCTTTTTGTTTTCACCGTTAAAAGCCGGCCGTTATCCTTCAATATATTTTATTTGCTGCCGATTATTGCTTATGCTTTCATTTTAGATAACGTCCCAAAACTCTACAGAAGGAACAAATTCCTGACCGTAATCGGAGTGTCCCCGGCTGTTGCATGGATCATCTTGAGCACAGTCGGTTTAATTATTATGGTATATTATTAAAGTATGAAGCATTATATTTGTACCGGAGGATGCCGGGGTGTGGCTGAGATACCCGGAACTTGCCAGACAGAAGGGTGCCCCAAGCATAAACAACCTTTGATGGTTTGCGATTGCCGGGACGATAAACATCAGGAAGTATACACACGGGAAAAATCGGTAGAGGATCATGAATGATCTTATCACTCCTTCGCTAATCTCGGATTTGGTGAAATACCAGGAAGGTTCTGTGGTCAGCCGGGAAGTAATCAAAAAACCGGGAGGGACATTCACTCTTTTCGCTTTTGACCAGGGACAGGGTTTAAGCGAGCACAGGACTCCATATGACGCCCTTGTCATTCTTTTGGCTGGGGAAGCAGAGATTACTGTTTCAGGTAAAGCCAATTTGGTTAAAGAAGGCCAAATTCTGATGATGCCTGCTAATCATCCCCACAGCCTGAAAGCAGTAAAAAAATTTAAAATGGGTTTGATGATGATAAAGTAGGAGGAGGTGAGAGTAAATGAATTTAATGATTAAAAGGGCATTATTGGCAGGCACTGCTAATTTAATCCTGGGTTTTGTCCTCAATTGGATTTTCGCTATAATTTTTCCTTCAATCACCCGGGAATATATGACCGGCAGTTTATTCCGTCCATGGACAGACCCGTTAATGACTGTTTATTTTTTATATCCGTATATTTTGGGTTTCTCAATGGCATATTTTTGGCCGATAATCGAGAAAAATTTAAAAGGCAAAGACGTACTTTCCAAAGCAGGAGAGTTTGCCAAACTGTATTTTATCATAGCTACAGTTCCGGGCATGTTCATTACTTATACCAGCTTTAACATTTCTCTTTTGATGGTTTGCGTATGGGCATTAACCGGTTTTCTGCAGGCATTTCTGTACGGTCTCGTTTTTTTCAAAGTGAATAAAAAAATCCGATAAATGCGGCAGAATAAAAAATTATTTTTCATCATATCAGTACTTTTACTGCTGATTGCAGCGGTCGTTCTTGTTAAAGCAGAAGTGTTTTTCAAGAGGAACCTGTCAGAAAAACCGCATGTTTTAGGATTTTTGAATCAATATCTTTCTCCGACTCCAGAACCGACCTCTACTCCGGTTCCTTTTTCAATAAGTTTGATAAACGGGCCGAAAGAAATTTTTGAAGACGAAACAGCCACCTTCACCTGGGCTGTAAACGGGTTGCCGGCAACCATAAAGACGACATCAGTTTATTTCGGTCCCAAGAGCATCCCCGATTTATTAGTCACAGGTATATCACCTGATAATACTGAATACAGCGATTATGTAAAAGAATTTATTGACGGGCAATATAAAATACCCTTAACTTTTGTCGGTAATGCCGCCAATTTCCTGCCCGGTTTCTATTTTTACCGTTCATATGCTAATATCAACGGCAGGCATTTTTGGAGTGAAGAAAAAACTTTTACGGTTAAAAGGGTATTGGAGAATGAAATTAAGGTGGTTGATTTTCCCGAAAAAGTCCGCCTTCATGAAAACGCCGCTTTTACCTGGGAGATAAGCGGACCCAAAAACAAGACTTCGTACACTGTTATAGCAGGAGGCAAGGAATCAAAGGGAGGCAGGTTGGCATCAGCCATTGATATACAGGCCACTCCTTATAAGGTTTTGGTATCGGAATTTATCCATATTGAAAATGACGTTCCTTTAAGGTTTATCGGCAATACCGCTTTTTCCCAGGCAGGCATCTTTTATTTCCGGGCGCTGGCTGTTATCAATAACAAAAATATCTGGTCGGATGAATATTCCCTGACTGTCGAATAATTTAGATGGAAAAAATAAATATTATTATTCTTTCAATTACCTGTTTTTTCTTCAGCCTGTTAGTCATCAGCGCTTTAATAATCGGCCGGGCGGTGAAGAATCAATGTCATGAGGCAATAAAGTTAAACAGCGGCGATTGCGTCAGCGCTTTAATAAAGGTTTTAAATGATGACAGCAACAGCTTCAGGGAAAGAAATTCAGCTGTCTGGGCTATGGGTCAGTTGGGAGACAGGAAAGCTCTGTCTTATTTACGGCAATATTACAGCGGAAATATTCCCAAGAGGGAATCTTTGGATAAAGGATTAAGCCAATATGAGTTGAAAAAAGCCATCAATCTTGCCTCAGGGGGCATCAATATCACCTCCATATTCTGGAGAAACTCATTTTTTCTTAAAACCACTGAAAGATGAAAAAAATCAGTTGTATCATCCCTTTTTATAACGAATCATACAAACCTATTCATGTGGTGGAATCGGTGATGAAACTTAAACCCATGCCTCAAATCATTGCCGTGGATGACGGCTCTGAGAATCAGTTTACTTACAAAAAACTTCTGCAGAAATTTCCGGATATTATTATCAGGAGAATTTCCGAAAATAAAGGAAAAGCTTATGCTGTAAGGTTTGGTTCGACTTTCGCAAAACGTGACTATGTTCTTTTACTCGACGGGGATTTAATCGATATTAAAGTTCGGGATCTGACTAAAGCTATAAGAAAGATCATGAAAAATCCGGATATCGACATGATTATTCTGCGCAGGGTAGCGGATAAAACAGCTGCTATTATTCCATGGCTGAGGGACGATATTGTTCTTTCCGGCCAAAGAATATTAAAAACCGAAGATTTAAGAGAAGTTTTTGACAGGAAAATCGACGGCTATAAACTGGAATCTTATATTAACAGATATATGATGGAAAAAAAGAAAAAAGTCTTCTGGATGCCCTTTTCCGTGCAAAATATCCATAAACAGCATAAATGGGGTTATTGGGAAGGAATGAAAATCGGCATTCCCGGATTTATCCAATATATGTTTTCTTTCACTATGGTCCGGCAGATTTTGTATTTCTGCAAGGAGGAAGCCGTTTAATTAGCAACCATGATTGATGAAAGATTTATTATTGTCGGAGTTTTTTTAAGCCTGGTCGGGGGCTTGAATTTCCAGCATTATGCTTTTCCTGTTTATATACTGCTGCTTTGCCTTGTATTGTATATTCTGGTCAGATTCAAAATCGGCAAAAGAAATCAGCGCTAATGAATAGGCTTCATCCCCCGCCACGATTAAGTGTTTTGGATGGTTTGAAAGGCATTGCCATTTTGGCTGTGATGTTGACCCACATGCCTTTGGCTGTTTGGTATCAATCCACCCCTGATTTTTTTCACCGTTTTTTGAGGGTGGCAATCGGCGGAGGCGGAGTCGGGGTGACGATTTTTTTTATCATCAGCGGCTTTCTGATGGGATTGAGATATCCCGGGCAAGTTTCTGTTTTTGGATTTATATCCCGCAGATACAACAGACTTTTTCCGCCGTTTTTAGTGATAGTTTTGAGTTTTACTTTACTTCGTTTCAGCGGTTATCGCTATCCGTATTTACCAATACTGACCGTCTTTTTTTCAGCCTTTATTGTAAACAGAATTTTGGCGGGAATTGATAGGAAGCGAAACGGGTGCCACCTGTTTACAAAAATAATATTAGTATTGCAGACAGCTGCAGCTTTAAGTTATGTATTTTTTCTAACAAAAATTCCCTCCGCGGTTTATTATGAAATTTGGCCAAAATATCTTCAAACCCTGATCAGTTTTCTGGTGAATGCTACTCTGACATTGCCCTTCGGCCAATATATCGGACAGCTCGACGGGATATATTGGGCTTTAGCTTTGGAAGTTTTATTCTATCTGCTTTATCCGGTTTTAATAATCCCGTTATATCCATCGCTCGGAAAAGCCTCAAAAATCCTTAAAGTGGTTTTACTTTTGAGTTTATTCCCTTTTTTCATCGGCCTTAATCTTGCTACTGAGAGGATTTTGGGATTCGGCATGCTCCGGCTGCATTTGTTTATTTATTTCATCGCAGGTTTGCTTATCAGCCGGAATTTCAACCAGATAAGGAAAAAAACCGCGGGAATCAGAAATTTATTGATCAATCCCGCGGTGTTCGGCATGGCTTTAATATTATTGTTCAGTCCCGTCATCTTCCAGGACTTTATTCCGGAATCTGTCAGCGTACAGGTCCAAACAATGATGGTAATACCTGCTGCTTTAGTCTTGATCTTGGCCATAGAGGGGGGAAATAAGATATTGAAAGCTCCCGCCCTGACTTTTTTGGGAAAATACAGCTATGTCCTTTTTTTGGTCCACTCACTGGTTATTCAGACTGTCTTGCGTTTTATCACGCCGGATAATCCTGTATCGGCTGCCAAAATATTACTGTTATCCCTGGGAGGGTCCGTTTTGCTTGCCTATTGCCTGCATATACTGACCGAACGGAGGTATTTTATAGGAACTGCTGTTTCTGCTCCATTGACAGTCGGAGGAAAAAAGATCTATTCAGCTAAAGTTACCACCGCGATATTTTCGGTAAGCGTTTTGCTACTGTTATACCTTGCCTTCAAACCGCCGGTTTCTTTATTTACTTTTGTGATACGTCACTCACAACAATCTATTTTACCCGCCACAAGAGATATCTCCGTAATTCTGACAGACCGGCCGCTTGAAATGAATTTTCTTTCCGGAGAAAGTAATATGGGTATGATTCTGACCCATTTGAAAAATGAAAAAATTCCTGGAATAACCGGAGGATTCGTTCCCTTCAGATTGAAAATGAAGTTGTTAAATGAAGATCATCAGCTGATATCCGAGAGCATCTTTAATGCATATGAAATTATTGACAGCCGCTATCATCCTTTTGGATTTCCCATACAATTTGATTCCGAAGGCAAAACATATGCTGTTCAATTTCAATTGACTGAAAATAGTCCTTCTCAGCGTATCAGACTTATTTCCGATGAAGCTGATTTGCTCTCCATATATTTTGCCGACCGGAAAATTCTTTTTCATTATCCTCTTCTTCTGGCGACTTGGTTTATGCATAAATTGAGAGAGCCGATGACTAATATAAAATTCTGGTTTACCCTGATACATCTACTGCCTTTTTTAACTGTTTTAATTTACCGGAACTTATTATCCATTTCTTACAAAAGCCGGTTGAGAGGTTTTTGAAACCGGAAATTACGGATAGCCCAATAGGCCATAAAGATCCACAATAAGACTGAACTTGTATCTTTCAGCCAAAGAGGCAGGGCCGGCGGCTGGTAGTGAAAATTAAAAATATAAGCGGAATTAAGGATAGTAAAAAGTCCTACGGCAAGGAAAAATTCCTTTTTAAGGACAGTTTTATTGATCAATATTAACGGCAGTATCCAGACAAAATAATGGATGGAGAGCCCGAATGAAAAAAGATAAAGGGCCAAGATAAGCCATTGGGTAGTCAGGAAGATATTTTTATTTTTAAAGCGGCTGAAGATAAAAAAAAGAATTCCCAGGGTGAAAATTTTGGAAAAAAAAGCCGGTACAGTCAGTATTTTCCGATGATAAGTGATTTGAGCCAGATGAAAAAAAATAACCGAAGGCCCCCACCAGCCGATTGAACTTTCATAAAGTATAATCGCCAAAACCATCGTTGCGAGATTTGAAGCGGGAATCAGCAGTTTATAAAAAAGGGAAACAGCCAGCGGTACCGTCAATGCCAGTACCAATAATTTTTCACCTTCCCGCCGATTGGGGGCTTTAAAAAGAATTAATGGTGTGAAAATAAGCGGCCAGGGTTTAAATGCAACGCCGATGCCAAGCAGTAAAGCGCTGAATGGGAGTGAGTTTTGATTTGCCAGATATAAAGATGACATAGTAAAGAACAGGGGGATGGCATCAAATTGTCCGGATATTGAGGAGATTACGCTTATCGGGGAAAGGGCATAGAGGAGACCCCCCTTGAGATTGCGGCTGACTTTGGCGATGATAAGGGGAATAAGCGAATCAAAAACAGAAGCTGACAATTTGAAGAAAACGACAGGATCCAAGCGGCTTAATTTTAAAAAAAGGGCGGTTATCATACCGAATGTCGGCAAGAAAGCATAATATTCCCTTACATTGAGACTCCAATAGATGTCCTGTCCGTTTTTAATTTTTTCTGCCGCCCATAGAAAAGCTTTCACATCATAGCCGACGGCAAACGGAAATACGGCTATTATCAGAAATCTTACGAATATACTTATAGTGGATAACAGAATCAGATTTCGTCCGGAAGTTTTGATATCGGGTAAAAAAATAAAACTCAGATAATTTACCAAAAGCAAAATCAAACACCAGCCTAAAAAAATATAGAAATTTGCATTGGTCGGATTCAGCATCTATTTATATTATCCCGCCACGATTACCCCGAAAGCAACCTCATTTTGAAGATAGCTCTGAGGGGAATGCGAGTTAATAGACTGACGGACGGTGGGCAACGGAAATAATAATAATTTTTTTGCCTTTGATCTCATAAACATTTCTGTAAGGCCATGAACGCAGAGATCTTAATCCTTCAAGTTCTCCTTTAAGCGGTTTTCCGATCATGGGATTCTCGGGGAGAAAGCGGTATAGGTTTTCATGTTGAAAATTATACTCATCCTAAACTAGGCGTACGATAATACGTACGAGTTGTCAATGGTCGGCATTACGAAAGATAAACACAGATGGAAAAGACGAGCTAAAAGGAGTAACACTTTACTGTTATTGGGAACAGTTTGGCCAGGCAGCACGGCCATTTAAAGCCAGTTTGTACGCCGCGGTCTTTATGGCTTCCTCGGCATTGAAACGCAATGCCGGATTCGTATCAAGGTTCATTATTCTTCTTAAAGATTGCCAGGAATTTTCCGAAAATTGGAACAAGCCGCCGTAAATTCCGTTTCTGGCTGCCGGGTTAAAGCCTGATTCGCAAACGGCAATTTTTTTCAATAAATCCCGGTCGACACTTTCCTTTTCGGCATATTTGCTGAAAAAGGCTTCCAAATCTCCGGCGGAAATTCTGTTAGGAGTCGGAGTCACGGTTGCGCTCGGGCGGGGAGTTGCCGAAGGAACAGGAGTTTCAGTTATAACCGTATATTCGATAACAGACGGAACAGTAGAAATCCGGGTGGGAATGGGAGGGAGAGTTTGACGTTTTAAACTTTGTATATTAAGAATCAGTAAACCTAGAGTTAACAGACAAAGTAAAACAAAAATATAAAGTTTAGTCATCTTATAATTTAGGAAATATTATACAGGAAGTCTAATTTCCGTTTTCTCTCTCCCCCAGATGGGTTGATTCCTGCCGGGATAGATTTTTCTGATAACAGACACTAAGATATGAGATATGGAAAAGAGGCAGCGGGTGGTAATTTTTGCTGCAGGGCAACTGTATGCGGAATACCTTAAGACCCTAAAAAAGAATGATATCGTTATTGGTGTTGACAGAGCTACACTTTGGTTAATAAAACACGGGCTGATGCCTAATTACGGTATAGGGGACTTTGATTCAGTAACCTCTACCGAATTAAAAGAAATAAAATTAAAAGTTAAAAATCTCCTGGAATATCCGCGGGAGAAAGATGCCACAGATTTGGAACTTGCCCTGGACTTTGTTCTAAAAATCAATCCCCAAGATGTTTTAATATACGGGGCAATCGGCGACCGCTTAGATCAATCGATCGGTTCTGTCTTTCTTCTGGAAAAATTGTTAAAGCATGGAATCAAGGCAGAGATTGCCGACAGAAACAACTCTCTTAGGCTGATTAAAGAAAGAACTTCTATTAAGCGAAAATATAAGTTTAAATATCTCTCCGTGCTTCCCTTTTCATCAACTGCAGTAGTGAGCGTTTCCGGCTGCCGCTATAATCTTTTGAGAAAAAAGCTAAATAGAAGAGCGTCTTTAGGGATAAGCAACGAAATAGTAGGAAAAACCGCGGAAGTTGCCGTCCATCAGGGTTTAGTCCTTCTGATACAAAGCCGGGATTTATCTTAAAAACAGCAGAAAAAAGTAGGCGGCTAAAATTATCCTATAGAACCCGAAAACCATAAAAGAATGCCGGTGCAGAAAATAGAGGAAAAAACGGATGACTGCCAAAGCTACCAGGAAAGAAACTGAAAATCCGGTCAGCAATAATAAAAATTCATTTGCCGTAAAAGTCCGGCCGTTTTTCATAATATCCAGTCCTGAAGCTGCTGCCATCGTCGGCACTGCCAATATAAATGAAAATTCGGCTGCTGTTTTCCTGTCCAGTCCTAAAAACCGTCCGCCGATTATGGTGGCTGCCGCCCGGGAAACTCCCGGCACCATAGAGATTGTTTGAAACAAACCGATAGCCGCCGCCTTTTTTAAGGTTATCGCCGATAAATTATTAAGAGGCTTTTTCAGATTTCTATCCATCATCTCAATCATTATCATCACCAGACCACCGGCAAACAGCATAACGATTAAAAGCGGTCGATTGTCAAAGAAGCTTCTGATATAAGGATAAAGTAGCAGGCCGGTAACAGCGCTGGGTAAAAAACCGATGAGTGACAGCATAAGTATTTTCCTGTCCGTAAATTTTCTGAGATATACCGCAACCACAGCTAAAATTGCTCCCAGCTGAATAATAATTTCAAAACTTTTGACAAAAAAGGATTGGCTGATACCCAGAATATAAGCAGTTAAAATCATATGGGCAGTTGAAGAAACCGGCAGAAATTCTGTTACACCTTCCACAACTGCCAAAACGACGGAATCAAGGAAAGTCATAGATTCAATAATAACATCTGAAATTGGGAACAGAAAATAGTACAATAATTACCGATGCTACTTATTCTGCTGACTGTTATTATTCTTCTTTGGCTGGTTGGTTTTATTTCCATACCCACGACCTCATTCTTAACATCTCCTTTTTTTTATCTTAACGGACGCCCGATAGGTCTTTGGGATTTAATAGTTTTTTCCGTTTTAATCTGGGTGGTCAGTATTTTGCCCCAACCGGTTAAAGGCGGAGTGATACTCCTATTGTTGTTATGGATATTATCCCTGTTGGGAATTCTAGTTTTTAGCGGAATGGGGAGCGTTCTCCTTTTATTATTGATTGTTGCAGTAATCCTTCACATCTTAGGATTAGTTTGATCGTTTAACCAGATAGACTGCTGTGGTCAGAAAAATTCCCAAAATGACTGCTATCAAATAAGAAGATATGCCAAAACCCGTCATTGAAGAAAATCTGCCCGTCAGCCAGACACCCGCCGTGTTTACCCCCGCCATCAATAATAAGTTAAGCGCTTCTGACTTGTACTTTCTGACTTGAGTTGTCTTTGTGATTAGCAGGCTAAGATATTGGAACATAAGGAATAAAGCTGCTGCTATTAAAAGTCCGAAATAAAACCTGGTACTATCGTTGCCGACTACAATTTGGTTCGGATAGAGAATTTGACCGAAAAAGATGATAAAAAGATCGGCAACGGCAAGTAGAAAATACTGCCGGGATGATAAAGAATATTTCTTCAGATTAATCACCTCCTTTCTATTAATACTTTATCTTCAGTTTATTAAATTTATTTGTATTTTGGCAACCGGCACATGAAATTGCCTTCAAAAGTTTTTTTCTCTATACTATAGTCCATGAACCCTGAGACAGTAACCGCTATTTTAGCAGTTCTGACTGTTATGGGATTGGCAGCTGGGGTTTTTCTGGCTGCAATTTATCTGGCAATTAAACAGTCAAGGCACTGGCAAAAAGTCCTGAAAGGGGTAAATAAAATTTTATTGAAATATTCCTTCCATCTGGCTTTGATAGTGTCCCTGACGGCAACATTAGGCAGTTTGTATTATTCGGAAATTGCAGGATATGAACCCTGCAAATTGTGCTGGTATCAGAGAATATTAATGTACCCTCAAGTATTGCTGTTGTCAGTCTCTATTCTGAGACGGGAATTTTTCATCAAATGGCATCTGACGGGTTTGTCAATCTTGGGAGCGGTAATTGCTGCATACCATTATTACCTTCAATGGGGCGGTAATCCGTTGGTACCCTGCTCGACTGTCGGTTATTCAGTTGACTGTGCCAAGACTTTTATTTTGGAATTCGGTTTTATCTCGATACCTTTTATGGCTTTGACAGCCTTTTTATTGATTACACTTTTAATGCTGTTTTCTCCTGATCAGTCCAGCTAAAATATTTCCTGCCAGTTGACAAAGTACGGTTATTGGGGATTTTCGGCCGCAGGTGTTGTTGCCGGTTGAGAAGAAGATGATTGAGAAACAGGCTGCTGATAGGGTGGTTGAACTACGGGAACTGAAGGTGTTGCTGCAGCAACCGGGATAGAGGCCGGGGCTGGAACTGCTGTTTCTGCCGACGGTACTGCAGGTTGGTTTTGCATTTCTTTCATTTGCTGAAAAAAAGCATCCACTTCCCTGACTATATCCAGAGGCGTGAATTGGGCTTTAATGAGATAGCCGTCCGCGCCTATTTTAAAGGCTTCTTTGATAATATCTTCCTGGCCTAAATTGGTTATCAGAATAATCGGTGTATCTTTGGTAGGCGAAGTCGGAGCTCTCATCGCCCTTAAAACATCAATGCCGGTAACTTTGGGCAGCATAATATCCAGAAGAATAAGATCATAAATATGGCTGCCCAGTTTAACCAGGGCTTCCTGCCCGTCTGAAGCGGTTTCCACAGTATAATTGCCGGTTTTAATAAAAGTGGTGCGGTAGATTTCCTGGATATGGAAATCGTCTTCAACTAAAAGTATTGTTTTCATATTAATCTTAATTTGAACTGAACCTGCCGGCCATCCTCTGGGATAATCTCTCCGGATTAATCATAATCCCTTTTCCTGTTTTAGTTAATCCTCCAAATTGAGCCGCGCTTTGCGCCGTCTGGGCACTCGTGGCTACAGGCAGGGTAAAACTGAATGTTGATCCTTTGCCTACCTCGCTTTCAACGTTGATTTCTCCGCCGTGCATGGCAATGATGGATTTGGATATAAACAGACCTAAACCGGTTCCTTTTGATCCCTGTTCCAGAACGCTGGAAACACGGAAGAACTTGGTAAAGAGCTTCGATAAAGCTTCCTTGGGGATACCGATGCCGGTATCCTGTACAGAAACTGAGACTAAAGAACCTTGGGGGGTTACTGACACTTTTATTGATTCTCCGACCGGAGTATAGGTTATGGCATTGGTTATCAGATTGGAAATAACCTGGTTAATGCGTGATGAATCAGCCATAACCATAGGTATTTTTTCAGCAGATTCGACAAAAGATAAATTTTGCCCTTTACTGTTTGCCTGATCAAGCAAATCAGTAACCGCATTTTTAACCAATGAAACCAAATCTAAAGATTGAGGTTCAATTTTATAAGAACCCCGCTCAATTCTGGAGACGTTAAGGAGATTATCAATTAAAGTTCCTAAATTGGCGGCATTAAATTCCAGGCGATGGAGGTGCTCCTGATGCTCCGGGGATAATTTATCACCAAGCTCGGAATTTAACAATTCCGCGTATCCTCTAATAACCGTCAGCGGAGTTCTCAACTCATGGGCAGCCATGGAGACGAAATCCAATTTCATTTCTTCGAGAGCTTTTTGGTTGGTTTCATCGTAGAAAGTTAAAATAAAACCGTGATTTTCTTCATCGGTGAAGACAACGGACGTTACCGAGACGGCGATATGAAAAATTTTACCGTCCTGTGATCTTATCTGGAGGCCTCTTTCGCGGTGAATGGTAGCCAGTTCATCGGGTTTGGCGAGATAGTTGGATATAATAATTTTTTCATCCCCGCCGTAAATATGGAGGATTTCGTCGATATGTTTGCCGACTACCATTTGGGCGGTAAAACCGGTAAATTTTTCGGAGGTCTTATTGAAAATAAGCACTTTACCGCCCTGGTCCAAGGCGATAACCGCCTCGGATAAAGCCTGCAGAAGAGTTTCCATTTTTTTCTCCTGTTTATTGAAATTTCCTTCCCTCTGCTGGATTTGTTCCGTGATCAGGGAAAAAGTATTTGTCAGATGTTCCAAATCATGGTCAGCCACACCGATGCCGGAATTAAACTGGTCTTTTTCCAGTTTTTCCAGGATGGCAGCCATTTTTTTGGCCCCTTGGGTGTAAAAGTAGGATATCAAATAAGTTGAAATCAGAATAAAAAGGCTTCCCACACCCCCGACCAACAAGATAGTCGTGTCGGCACCGGCCGAAAGATATATTATCAGGGAAATTATGCCTAACAGAATAACCAGAATTAAGGATAAAAGAAAACTTTTGGCACGGATAGCTAATTTCATAAACAATCCCCCCGGAATATAGACGGTTCATAAATTAGCATAAGTCAAAACAGCATAATTTGTAAACATCCAATCCATCTGCTATCTTCTTCTTATGAAGAAATTAAGGATAGGCTGGTTTTCCTTTTCCTGCTGTGAAGATTCGACCATTATTTTTACTGAACTTTTAAATGAGCATTTTGCCCAATGGCGCAAGCTCCTCGATATTAGAGCCATGCTGGTTTTACAGAAAAAAGAAGATATGACTTCACTGGATGTCGCCTTTGTCGAAGGGGCGGTAACCTCCCGTGACCAGTCGGATAAATTGAAATTGATCAGAAACAGAGCCAAAAAACTGGTAGCCATCGGATCATGCGCCTGTATCGGCATGCCCTCAGCTCAGAGAAACCTTTTTAATGCGGAAACTAAAGCCGAGATTGAGGCTATATTGACCCGCTTTAAGTATTCGGAAAAAGTGCTGAAATTATCGGAAGTTGTCCCAATCGATGACCAGGTGCCCGGCTGTCCCATGAATGAGAAAATTTTTCTGAATATTCTGGATAAATATTTAAAGGAATTTAAAATAGATGCATAATCTTGATTTGTCACTCTCCGATATCTCAAAGATTGAAGGCAAAGCCAGTTGTGATATCAAAATCCGCCATGGCAAAGTCGAGGACGTAAAATTTTCAATTAGCGAATTTAAACGTTTTTATACCCGGGCCATCAAAGGGAAGGACATAGTAGCGCTTCCCCAGCTGACCTGCCGGATCTGCGGTACCTGCTCCAATGCCCATTTGCTGTGTGCAATCAAAGCCTGCGAAAAAATTTTAGATATTCATGTTTCCGAGCAAACTGTGAAACTGCGGCGGCTTCTCAATTTCGGGCTTTTAATAAGAGACCACGCTTTGCATTTATATATTTTTGTCATGCCGGATTTTTTCGGCCATGATTCGATTTTGGAATTTAAGGAAGATGACAGCCTGGAGCATAAATTTCTGCACGATGCTTTCCAGGTAAAGGCGGTCGGCAATCATCTGAGCATTGCCGTTGGCGGCAGAAGTGTACACGCGCCTTATGCGGTGGTTGGCGGTTTCACCAGGTTACCAAACGGGGAAGAATTGAAAAAATGCAGCGATGAGCTGTCGGGTTTGAGAAACACGGTCATTGATCTGATCAAACTTTTTAAAGAAAAAGATAAAACTTTAATTAGGCCCGATCTTCAATTTGCCGCGCTTTTGGATAGCGAATATTCATTTTTAGACGGAGAGATTTACCACTCAAAGGGCCGGGAAAGGGCTGGAAAATACGGGGATAATCTGGAATATGTTTCCATTCCTTATTCCCACGCTTCCGGCTTCAGGTTTAAAGGAAAAACCTATATGACAGGTGCTTTGGCCCGGCTGAATTTAGGCAAAGACAAGCTCCACCCCAAAACCCGCCAAAGCCTGAATTCAATTTTGGACCTCTTTCCCTCAAATAATATCTACCATAATAATTTGGCCCAAGCCATAGAGATTCTTCATTGTCTTGATTCGGCGGCTGATATTATTAAAAATTTTGTTATCAAAGAGGAGAAACCGCTACCCATAAACAGAAAGGCCGGGACAGGCGCGGGCGTCATCGAAGCACCGCGGGGTATTCTTTATTACCGTTTGTCAGTTGATGGTGGGGGAAAGGTTATAAAGGGTGAAATTGTCGTACCAACCGGCCAAAATCAGATAGGCATAGAAGAATCAATCAGGCTTTACCTGGAAAACAATTTAACGAAATTTAAAGAAAAAGAAGATTTGGAAAAAGAAATTGAATCAATTGTCCGCGCTTACGACCCCTGCATGAGCTGCGCTTCGCACTTTCTCAAAACCCGCTACAGCTGATTTTCCAGAATTTTACATATATAGGCCACCGCTTTTTTTTTAGATGTACGGACCGGCACTCCGATGATGAGAAAATCGTCCAGCTGTTTTAATTTTTTCCTCAAAGATAAATCCAGATAAAGGTCATAATCATGAACAGATATTAAGGGAGAGGCGGCAAAAGCAGACAGAGAGTTAAAAACCGTGATTTTTTTAATCCCGAGAACCGTATCGATAAAAATCAATTTGCCTTTTGGGGAATTAAGTTCTTCCGCCGGATCGTATTTTTGAAAATTTAAATCAGGTAGTTTTTTCTTTAAAAGAGGCATGATTTCAGACGGAAGAGAGTCTTTTTTATCGGCCTCATTTCCCAGACAGAAGATAATCATGTGTTTATCACATTCAAGGAATAGCGGGTATAATATTTCAGATCATTCAATTGCCTGAGTGAAAGTTTTTGGCAAAAATATCCCCAGTGGCAGGAAATATAATCTCCCTTTTTTAGATTATTCCTGAGAATGTCATCTTTGCCCTGGAAGATTACGGATCTGATTATTTTTTTCTTGAAGCACATCTTTCCCTTACAAAATTCCAGTTTTTGGGATTCGATTTTAATCGATTGATTTCCGTCAAAACCCAGTATTTTCCCCCAATTAATTAGACAGGCATCCATTGTTTCCAGAGTGTGGGGAATATCAAGATGGCCGGTCCTGCGCCAGACAGCTAAGACGTGGAAGGAATGGTGGGGTAGGGGAATTTGCGGAAAAAAATTAAAAATACGTTTCAGCTGCCGAGGTTTCATTTTTTTCAGCATAAGCTTATCTTTTAAAAGATCAGCGAAATTGCGGGTTTTGACTTTTTCCAATAAGGCATTACCCAGCCAGTAGGCTTCAATAACCTGCCGGTCAAGCGGATTGCGGATATTGTTTTGATAGGCAATCAGGCAAAGATAAGGATAAAGGGTGGAAAAATTCTGCAGAATTTCCCCTGTACCTTTGTCAATGAGGGCAGTGGCAGAGTAATATGACAGCTCTTCATGTCTATCAGGCCCGCACAAAGAAAGGGAGTTCGGCGGATAAGCATAACGGCTGCAAAGAAAGACCCCGTCAGCGGTTAAGACTCGGTTGGTGGCGGAAAACATAGACCAAAAAAATACCGGAGAGTGAAAACAGCAGATTGTATATTTGGACCGTAGGGATAATTGATCCCGACCAAACCGTTTGAAGTAAATTGGTTACCGGTGTAGCCAAAATAAGGATGGCCGTTACCTGTATTGCCGGAGCGTATTTTAGCGCTGAAAAAAGAGAAAAGACATAGAGTGACAGCAGAATAATCGAGGGAAAAAGCGCTATTAAGACCGCCGGATCCAGGGAAAAAAGCAGTGCTAATTTTGTTTGCCAGGCGGCTATCCCAATCAGAAGAAGAGTGCCCATAAACATCCGGCTCCAGGCAACAGTCAGGCTGCCGGTTTTTTTCAATACTTTTTTGGCGATGATATACTCGCCTGACCAAAAAAGGGTAGCCAGAAGAATCAGTGCTTCGCCGCGGTTAAAATCGAATCCGGCAAAACCCAAAATGAAATTGGAAAGAGCGATCAGGACAAATCCGGCAACCTGGTAAAATCCGACTTTTTCTTTCAGAATGGGCATGGCCATGAGGGTCACCCAAATAAACAGCGATTTATGGATTAAATTAGCATTGACGGCAGAGGCAGACTGTAAACCGCTAAAGTAAAGAATAAACGGCAGGCTGCCTCCAATGACTGCCAAAACCAATAGTTCTTTCCAGGATTTTTTAAAATCCGCCAAAGTCCGCGCCAGACCGCCGCCTTTAAAAATAAAGAGCGATAAAATCATTGCTGTCCCTGCGTTTTTAACAATGTTGAGAATTAACGGATCAATACCCTTTATCAAAAGCTGTTTGTTGTAGAAAATGGAAACACCGGAGATAAATGCAGTCAGAATAGCCAATTTTATGCCTTTGTTCATATTTTATGAAAGAGATTTTATTAATAAGCGGACTTTCAAGCCTTCCTGCCTGTTTAGCCTGGCGACCGCCGCGTCACCAATCACTTGAAGATATTCCCCTTTTTTTACGGATATATCACCGGTCAGGACAACCGTCTTTCCCCCTTCGATGACGGCCTTTTTGCCGGCTACTTTCAATACTTTAACGGGAATGGTAAAACACATATTTGAATTGCAGTACTCCTAAATATATAATATCTCAATCTATAAATAAATATGGCACGTACAGCAAAAACAGTAGTTTATAACCGGATTGTCTTTGTATTCTCCCTGATAGGGTTAGTTATCGCCGCTTATGTCACGCAAAGTTTTTTGCGGCAAACCTCGATTGTCTGTCTGAATTCCGGCTGCGAGATTGTCCGCAAAAGCCCCATGAGTTACCCATTGGGTATTCCGGTTCCGGCAGTGGGTTTGGCCGGTTATGCTTTTCTGTCTGTTCTGGCTTTTTTAAGAACAACGTCATCTAAACGAAATTTAATTCCGCTGATTTTGGGCATGTCGGCCTTTGGCGTGGTTTTTGTCAGTTGGTTTACTTATACGGAACTCTTTGTGATAAAAGCTATCTGTACCTGGTGTGCTGTTTCAGCCGTCAATATGCTGGTAATCTTTACAATTTCATTATTAATGTACAAGGAGGCTAAAAAATGAACTTAACAGGGGAAAGCAAATTTTTTATCGGAATTATTCTTGCGACAGTTGCCATAATTATCGGCGGCGTCTTTTTCATGTCCAAACCGGAAAAGCTTTTGGAAAAAAGCGAGTTAATCCCTGCCGGCAGCCAAATTAAAGGAAATTCAGAAGCCTCAGATTATCTGGTCGAGTTTTCAGATTTCCAGTGTCCGGCCTGCGGTGCTTTTTATCCCCAGGTAAAATCTTTAGTTAATGCCAATAAGGATAAATTATCCTTAAGTTACCGGCATTTCCCTCTTGATCAGCACAAAATGGCCGTCCCTGCCGCCCTGGCAGCCGAAGCGGCCGCCGAACAGGGCAAGTTTTGGGAAATGCATGACTATATTTTCGAAAACCAGGCCGGACTTTCCGAGGAAATGCTTCTTTCAGCCGGCGAAAAACTGGGCCTGGACAAAGCCAAATACGAGGAGGCTTACAAAAATAAAAAGTATCAGGAAAAAGTTTCCAAGGACCTGGCCGACGGTAAGCGTTTCAGCGTCAATGCCACCCCGACCTTTTTCCTGAACGGCAAAAAACTGAATCCGGTCAACTTTGACGACCTCAAACGCTCTGTCGAAGAGGAATTGAAGAAGAATTAACTCTAATTTTTCTTTTTAATGGCTTTAATGACCAGCATCTCGGGGTAATTTTTATCCGGATGCATTCGCAATGACGGGTCTTGACCTTCTTGAAACCGGGCAAGGATAAAACTATCTGTGAAGTACTGTGATAAATATTCCCCCAATGTGTGCTGAGGTTCAGGTATTGTCAATTTTTCACCTAGCTTAGTATTTACTTTACGCCTGCCAAAATAGTCATGAGGGTTATCGCTGAAAGCCATTTGGCTCATTGGATGATGAGCAAAAAATATCAAAGTTCCATCAGGCTTCAAACATCTAATAATTTCCCGAAAGATGGTATCGATATTTTCATTTTCATTAATGACATATTTACTGATTATTATGTCAAAGGTTTCGTCATCAAATGGCAATATAGACACATCGTTTTCCCGGAAACGATCAGCTAATTCCGGATATTTTTCTATTGTCTGGCTAATCATTTTCGAAGATCCATCTATCCCATATACATCAGCTCCATTATTATTCAGAAGATGCACTTCATTACCAGATCCGCAACCGTCATCTAATACTTTTTTACCGTTAAGTTCGGTTCCTAGCCATTCCAATAAGATTTCCTGTTCAATCGAACCGACTTCCTTCAATAAAGCATCCATTTGTTGAGTGTATATATCGGCAGTTTCAGCATCATAACCGCCGACAGATTTTTCACCCGATATATATTTTTGTACTAAAGCATCAGGCAAATTTCTGTCACCCAGCTGATACCAAAGAAAATTGAATAATTCTTCTTCCATTTCCGGCATACCGATAATAATTTCATCCGGGGGAGGATTTAATCCTTGGACTAAACTATCGCTTGAAAGAATATTTATTGAGCCGATAGAGGAAGCAGAAGGAATACCACAGAAAATCCTTGCTAATTGAAAATGCCTGATATATAAGGCAGTGGCCGGGTCGGGTTCCCTGAGAGTGTATAAGGTATAGCCGGCCATTTTCTGATTAGCAGTATCAACGTACAACTCGTAAAGAGCAATTTTAGCAGCACGCTCATCGAATCTCTTTATAAAATGCTTATTTACTCTGTCATGAGCATAAGATGATTTTGCTCCGGCTTTCACTAAAAAGGCAGCTGATGCTTCTTCTCGATTAAGGACGGCAAAGGCAGCCAGCCCTTTGCATAGTTTCATATAATAAATATCTGATTGACTACTCTCTTTTGCCGGCCGGAAATCCCGGCTTGCGGAAATATCGGGTAACAAATCAATCAGCCTTGTCCAATACCCAATATCAGATTCAGATGATTGCCTTTTATATCTACTCTCTTCAGGTAAAGAAGCATCAACTGCCCGGCAGAATGCTTCCTTTCCGTCTGATGACTGCCTATAAAAAGACAACAGTAAATTTTCAAAATTTTGATAATCCTGAATGCCTTTTAAGGCAGGAAAGACATCCTTTAAACCTATTGCCACCATGAATTTCCATAAATTGTGCGGGTTTTTCTCAACTGCTTTGGTTAATTGAAGTATAAAATTACCTAAATCTTTCCAGGTATTTTGATCTCTCCATAAACTTTCGTATAAAAGAAATTCAATCGGTGAATATATATTAAATACAGATGTGTTAATGTATTTTTCGTTTCCGTACGCCTTGTCCAAAATATGAAATTGGTATTCAATATCTCCTCGAGTTTCTTCTGATAATACAGACAGTTCAGGTTCCTCTGGAATTTCATACGTTGCCTCTTCAGGTAATTTTCCTTCTTTTTCAACTGCTAAGTTTGCCAGTTCTGCGGATAAGTTCAAAAGTTTTAAATAGTAAATTGGCCTATAATATCTGAACATTTCTTCTCTTTTTATAAAATCGGTTGTATATGGAATATGACGTTCTAGCATCCTCCCTGATACGCTATAAATGGAAATCGGTGAATTTAATATTTTGATGGTATCCTCGGATATATGACCATATGATTCTGCTTCGCCAAAAATCCAGTTTACTCTAGCCCGCGGACTTAAGGCAGGATTATGACAGGAATGATAATAATCTGAAAACATTAAATCCTCCGTAGCTTCGCCGACAAGGTCTTTTAATTTAATGGTGAATAGAGTTCTTAATTTTGAATATTCCTGAACTGCTCCAGTTTCTGTATCCGTTTCAACTGCAATCCTTAATTCAATACGATCTGAATCAGTTATAGATGCGGTTTTCTCCAAAATTAAAATTGGCGAAATCTTTTTCGATTCGGAGCTCATGCTAAGCGGTTTCACACTTAACAAGTTTTCATCTCCGGCTAATCTATATAAAACCGCGGCAGGATTTAATCCGTATTTTTCCGGCTCAAGCTGGCTGGCGGCAAAACGCTTCTCCAGGCTTTCCTGGATTGCTTCTTTTGTATGTGTAAGATTATTAAAATGGTTATGCCCGTTTTTATATCCTATATAGAAGGTTAAAGGGGATCCCTGTAATAATTTCATTTGCAGATTAAATGCCTGACTTTGAGGATCAGCAGCAAATAAATTGATCCTGTTTGCATTTTCACCTGATGAAACGGATTGCTTTCTAATAAAGGGAAGAATATTTGAAGCAGACAAATAATAAGTCACGTCTGCGCTGGAAAGCAGTTCATTGCATAAGTGAAGTAATTTATTCATTTCATCCTTTTGGACAGGTGAACCGTCAGGGAAAAATGAATCAACCAGTTGAGTCAGGGTAAGATCGAATCCGTCCCGAATCTCAAGTTCTTGGGAAATTCCGGTTTTCAAATTTAATTGTTCAAGCGCAACTGCCATAGATTTAGCCGAAAACAAAGCCTTTCTTTTTTACGGTTTTCAATAAGTTTTCATCGATTCCGACAGCATTTAGTTTTTTCCTCACCCGGTGGGCAAGAACATCTATCGCCCAATCGGAATATTTTTCCTCCCAACAGTCACCCCAAATAGTTTGGGCGATCACTTCACGGGATATGATTTTCTTTTTGGAATTAAGGAGAAGAAGCATCAGTAATTTTTCTTTATTGGTCAGTGTGTTAGTCAGATTATTTTTTCCGAGCATGATTTGGTCATGCTTGACGTGAATAATATCCAGCTTCATTTCCTTTTCAATGATCTTTGAAAGAAGGGGCAGTCCGAGTTCAATACGATCCGATTTTTCTATAATGACCCTAATACTTTTTAAATATTCATATTCATGAGTCAGAGAATCGGTCTGTTCAATATTGCCCAGATATATCTTTCTGATGATATTTTTTTCTTCAGCTGTAAATTTGCCCCAAATTACTTCCAGTTTGTTCAAAAGCAAAATATCCGTGCAGGCTTCATATACTGATAGTTGGAAATCATCCCTCAGGTTTCTGATGGCCTGATGGACAAGCCAGTGGTATCCGCCGCATATCCGATAAATTTCTTTGGCTGTTTTTTCCGGCAAAGTAACATTCCAGAGGTCACAGTAGAAATTGATAAATTGCAGCACATCCGGTTCATCGTACAAAGGGTATTTAATGATGTGATCAAAGAGGAATGAACACTTATCGGCTAAAACTTTATATTTATCATCGGTAATATCCAGTTCTGAAAAAACGATGACAGACAGATTTTTACTGGTCTGGACAAGCAGTTCCAAATCGATTAAAGGCTGATAATTTTTATAATTCAAGACCGGAACAATATGGGCTAAGAATAAACCGACTTCATAACCGCTTCCGGCAATCAAGTTCAATAACTCAATATTTGATAAGCTATTTAATGATTTTTTGTGACCAATCTTTCTTGAAAGATAAAGTTCAACTAATGATTCATTGATCGTTTTGAGGAGATCCTTTTGGTCGATGGGGATGTATTTTAAGAGGTATTTTCGGTAATATGGACCAAAGTATTTTCTTAAGAGGTGCTTATTGTTAATTACCTCTGTCACACTGTATTCGCAGTCGTCCTGTAGTTGGATAATTGTTCCCGATTCAGTATAACGGATAATATTCAGCCACTTCTTAGCATTCGCCTCGATTGTTTTAACCGTTAAATCAGTTAAACACTTATTTGGATCTTTATAGCCGGCAGTCGAAAAAATACTCCACCACTGCCTGGCATTCTCCGATCCAATGTTAGTCTGTTTCTTTTGAGCGGTTCTATTCATTTTAGACGGTCATAACAACCCAAACGTAAAAATGTAAGGATTTTGGCGGATTATACCCTTTTTTGTAAGGAAGTCAAATTTTCCTGACAAATTATGACAAGCAAAATATAACCTCTTCCTATACTCTATGGGCTGAATTTCTTTCTTTACGGGGTGGACCCGAAAAAAAAGGACGAAGTTCAGCTCTTTGACAGGAAGGAACCAATCAAGCCAGGATGCGCCCTGACTTGAAAATCTAAGTTTCCAACGGAGGAAAAAAATGAACACCAGTAAGCTTTACATCCTATTGATTGTGTTGGTCACTCTGACTTCGTGCGCTTCGCCAGGCTCAACCCAAGTACCCCCTGCTTCTGTAAAAGCAGAATATGAACAGGAGACCTTCGAGCTGGGAAGTTTCGGAATGGTGGCTGTCCAAGCAGGGATTCTTGAGGCCGGAAACTACTACTTCGTGCCCAGTGCAACCGCAGTCAGCGGCGGCATCTCCGTTTACTCCCTGACCCAGGGAACCGTGATCGGATTCCTAATCGAGAGGTTGGTTGAGGTCGGCCCCGGAATAATTCAGGATATGGTAGAGGGTCCGAGAACCTTCTACTGGGACGGCCAGATAACAACCATCAACCGGGCAACCGGAGAAATTCGGGTTTACGCCCTCGAAGATGCCGATACTGCCGAGGCCGAAAATGCTAAAACTGATGAGGAGGCTCAGGCGAAAGCCGGAGAGGAGGAAAAAGTGAGCCAATATCAGAGTGATCCGATTATCCATGTCGATGATGATCCGACGTGGATAAGAATTGGAGCAGAAATCATAGGACCTACAATGGTCTTTAACGATTGCGAGTCTTTAATCTCAGCGTTACAGGCTAATCCTGCTTTACATGGCCGTGCCTATATTGTTGACAACGATTTGGGTCCAGGAAAAATGAAAGGTCCTCAATGCGTGCAGCAGATTTTGGCCTTAAGGCCAGGGTCGGTCATCATTGGCCTCTCGGGAGGTTTCAATGATCCGGGGTTTGTAAACTCAGGTGCGAAAACCTGGGTGAGCAAAACTAAAGTTGACTTCAAAACTTTCCGAGATCTACTGCCGTAAGTTAAACGTCTTTCCTGTCGTCTGACAGGGATCGGTGGCCATCAGAGGCGCTTCTCATTCCATCGATTCCTGTCAATTTTTTTAAGTGATGAGATCGGGGAAGCGGGGATTAAAACTCATTGATACTTCTTAGATACTGAAGGAAATTTCCCGGTTTGATTATTAAAATCCCCAAATCATTTTCGATTTTGTTTGCTTTGTAATGCCGGCTGTTATGGGACAGTAAGAATTTAGACTTTGATAGGTAAGCTCCGGCAACCACATGTGAATCTTCTTCATCAATGACATAATCCCCATAATTTTTGATTAAATCTTTTTTGGTTATATCAAAAGCGATTGTTCTGAGATTGTTGAGGATTTTTACGGTGCTCCCAGCTTCAATATTAAGTCTTTTTCCCACTTCTTTTACCTCTTCTGCAACGGTATTGGTAATTATTTTTTCAATTTTGGGAATTTTGATGACGTTAAAGGAAGCGCCGGTTTTTGAAAGCAGGGAGGAGATAATGACATCAGTGTCTAAAAAGACCCGGATTTTTGCCATAGCTTTTGACGGACATTTCTGATAGTTTCATTCACTTTTTCCAATCCAGCTTCATCCGTCTTCTGGGCTTTTAATATATCCTCATCCATCCCGGTGAAGACAAAGGAAATTGAACTTGCGGGAATTCGATACACCTTTCCGATTTTTTTGGCAATAATTTCTCCTCTGCCGATCAGCTCATAAATGGTGTTTTTGCTCAACTGGAGTATTTCTGCGACTTGTTCCGGTGTGTACGTTCTTGGATGTAACATGACTATTTTATATCAAACATGACTAAAAATGTCAATATAGTATAAACTCACTGTAAAGGTATGATTCCCCGAAATTGTTAAATTTCGAGGATTATAAGTCCCCAAAATATGCCGAATTTAAGGAGCCGGTGGTAAACAAAGCGTTTTTACAAGACCATTATTTAGGTCTTGACATAAGACCTATATATAGGTTAAACTATTGGTATATGATTTCAACATCTATTTCTCAACTTAAAGCAAACCCATCCGCTGTGATTGAACAAGCAGCCGATTATCCGGTAGCAGTCGAAAGCCGGAATGATGTCAAAGCCTATCTCATCGGTAAAAATCTTTTTGAAAAAATGATTGCATTTATTGAAAATTATGCAGATGCCGAAGCTGTTAAAAAGGCAGACTTCAAAAGCGGAAAAGACTTAGAAGAAGTAGCCAAAGAACTTGGGATATGAAGATTGTTTTATCTCCTAGGACGGAAAAACAGCTCAGAAATCTACCGAAATTTGACCAGATAGCTATAGCAGAGAAAATCCGCAATTTGCCTCAAAGTCAACAGTCAGGGGAAGAAAAACTGTCCGGTTTCCCCGGCATCTACAGGGTAAGGGTAGGAAATTACCGAATTGTTTATAAAAAGCTGGCTGATTCTTTCTATATTGTTATAATTCGTCATCGACGGGATGTCTACCGCTTAGTCAAAGATTTATTGGGCTAGCATACAGATCTTCCAGTTCCTTGACCCCGCCGAAGGCGATGCGGTCAAGAACAAGATCATCCATGCCGAGCATTAAAGCAGGGGTAATGACAAATTCGCCGAAACGGTTATTGATTTTGTCGGCGGCATCGGTGACGTCCCTGTTTTTGCTTTTTTCTGTCCGGAAAAGCTCCTCCTGGACAAATTTTTTCTCGAAGAGTTTAAAACAGCTGACGGCCAGTTTAGCCACTTTTTTCGAAGGATGCGTTTGGTTGTTAAAGACCAGCATGACCTTTTTGAACAGTTCTCCCGTGGTATACATTTCGGTCGCAAAAGTTTCCCCCCGGTGCCAATGGGTGTAGTCGGTATAGATAACGGCAACATGGATGCCCAAAGCTGTATAACCGTGGCGGCGCAATCTTCGGCCCATTTTTTCCGTCAGTTTCATTAACAACCGGGCCAGCTCTCTTTTATCAGAGGTGAATTTGCCCAAGGCATAGGACTGTCCGAAGCTTTTGCGCTCAAACTCAATCGCATCAATCTCCCAGCCGCGCAATCTCAAATACCAGTAATGGCCGACAATGCTCTGGAAAACCTCTTTGATAAGAAGTTCGCGTGAAGCTTTCAAAAAATCCAAAGGAGTAAAAATGTCCCGGGCGTTGAGTCTGGCCTGAAAGCGCGTATTGATGCCGCAAAGATCAATCAAAGTTACCCTGTCATAAACTTCCTCCAGGTTTTGCCAGTTGATCGTCTGAAGCCCGTCCGGCTTTTTTAAAGAAGCCGCCAGTTTGGCCAGAAAGCGGTTGGTGGAGATGCCGACTGAAACGCTAATCCACTCGCCGATTTCCCGTTTAATCCGTTTTTTTATTTCACTGCCGACATCCTCAAGGCTTTTATTTTTTATTTGGCAGCCGCTAAAATCCAGGACTGCCTCGTCAATAGATTTGGGAAAAACGTCGGGTGAATATTCCTTGAAGATCCGGCTGAATTTCAAATGAACATCCCTGTATTTGGGAGGATCAGGCGGCCGCACGATTATTTGAGGACAAAGAAGTCGGGCTTCCCGCACCGTCATGCCGACCCTAACCCCGTACCTTTTAGCTTCAATTGAGGGAGCGATGACACAGCCGTTGCCGGTGGTGTAGGCAGCTACAGCTACCGGTTTGCCGCGCAGCAGTGGATTGGCCTGCTGTTCGGCGGTGGCAAAACAGGAGTTCATGTCAATATGCATGACCAGGGGCAAGTTGCGGTTAAGAGGCAAGTCCATCGCTGACCTCATCAAGTCTCCAAAAAAGAGTTTCCGTATCCAGTTCAAGCCGGAAAGCCAGCGAATTGTTGGAGACTGAGAAAATATGGAGAAGTTTTTTGCCCTGTTTGACTTTGTGGTGGTAGCCGATCTTGTCAATTATGTAGATGCGGCCCTGCCATTTGATTTTTTGGGGCATGACCGTCCTTTTTTCCCGGTCAAAAACCGTCACCACGCTGATTTTTTCGTTGATTTTTTCGTTCATAAAATCGCTCAAAATGACACGTAACTCTTTTCAGTGATATTTCCGGATGACCGAGATGACAATGCCGAAAATGATGAGATTTTCTTTCGGATACAGGGGTTTGTATTTGCTGTTGCCTGCTGAGAGAAAAACGAGATTATCTTTTTTGCGGAAATACTTGAGAGTGAATTCATCATCAATTGCCGCCACCACGATATCGCCCTCTTTAGGTTGGCGGCCCTTTTCCACAATCACCATATCGCCTTCGTGGATGCCGGCCTCAATCATCGAATCCCCTGAAACCCTAAGAAGATATGATCTTTCGGGGCGGGCAATCAGATAGTCATCAAAGGAAACGGCAGACAGAAGCTGCTCTTCGGCGGCTGTCGGACTGCCGGCGCGGATAATACCTAAAACAGGCAGGGAGGGAAAAAGCTGTTTCGGCATAAGTTTGCCGGTAGAGTCCTTCCCCAATATGCCGGCTTCGATGAGTTTGGCCGCCAATTTAAAACTGGCTCCCTTGGAAGAGAAACCGAAAAGACGGCACATTTCCTGATAAGAGGGGAGACGCTTGTTTTTGCGGAAAAAGCGGCGGATTTTCTGTACAGCAGACTCAAGATTCATAGCTTACAAGATTATCATAGTGAACGATCGTTCACCTGTCAAGGGGAAGAAGCGCTTGTCAGAAAAAGTCAGGTATAGTAGTATGGAGAATATGAAAATTCTGATTGTTTATGCTACCAATTCCGGCGGGACACAACTGGCCGCCCAGATAGTCCAGGAAACCCTGGTCAAACACAGTCTGACGGCAGAACTTAAAGAAGTCAGGGATACTTCGGCTGATGAATTTGCGGGATATGATTTAGTGATTCTTTCTTCTCCGAGTTGGGATGATGAAGGAGCTGAAGGACAGCCTCATCCTGACTGGCGGCCGTTTATGGAGAAAGCAAAAGGCAAGGATATGTCGGGCAAAAAATTTGCCGTCATAGGACTGGGAGATTCCTCTTATACTTATTTTTGCGGTGCGGTAAAAATTTTGGAAGATTTCATCAAATCCCTCAAAGGCGAACTGCTGACGGAATCCCTTAAAATTGACGGATTCTATCTAGACCAGCAGAAAAGTTCCCTTCAACTGACAGATTGGACAGACAATTTGGCATCACGGCTTCAAGGGGCATCCTAAAATAAGCTATGGGAAAAACACCCGCCAAGCTTGCCCACAGAATTATCACCATCTCCGGTAGGGTAGCCAGCGGCGCCACAACTCTCTCCAGGCATCTTGCTCATAAACTTAATTGGACCCTTTGGAACGGCGGGGAAATATACCGCAAATATTCCAAAGATGCTGATATTCCTTTGGAGAGGACTGATCTGTCAGCGGATGATTACCATTTAAAACTGGATAATTATATTAAGGAAAAACTTAAAACGGAAAAAAATTTAATCATGGAATCATGGTTGTCAGGATTTAATGCCCAAGGCATCGCAGGAATTTTTAAAATATTCGTCATCTGTTCGGTCGATTCCGTCAGAGTGGACAGGTTGGTCAACAGGGAAAATATTACCATCGATGCGGCTAAAGAGCATCTTAAAAGGCGGGAAGAAGAGAATTTTAAAAAATGGCAAAGGTTATATAAAACGGCTAATTTCTGGAACCGGCGGTTTTATGATCTTGTTATTGATACCTACACCAACGGACCCACCCAAACCCTGGAAATTGCCCTCCGGGCAATCAGCTATTACCCCCCAAACTAAATAACCGGAGGTGTCTAGCAAGTGCACCCGGGGGGTGAACAGATCATTAGAGTTACCGGACCGTCGTTAACCAGTTCAATTTGCATAAAAGCTCCGAAACGGCCACTAGCCACTTTTTTCACTCCCTGTTTTTTAAGACATTCGATAAAATACTCATATAATTTTTCCGCTTTGGCCGGTTCCGCGCTATTGATAAATGACGGCCGCCGGCCGGCAGAAGTATCGGCATAGAGAGTAAACTGGCTGACCGCTAATATTTCACCGGTAACATCCAAAACAGACAGATTCATCTTATTTTCTTTATCCGACATAATTCGAAGATTGACCGTCTTTACAGCTAAATTTTCAGCGTCTTTTTCATTATCATCTTTGGCAACACCCACCAGAACCAAAAGGCCTTTAGCAATTTCGCCTAAAAGAGTTCCTTCTGCCGATACTTTTGCCCGGCTGACTCTCTGGATCAGAATTCTCATAACATACTAAGACACACCAGGTGTGTCTAGCTAGCACACACCTGGTGTGAACAGTTTGCTTAAAAAATTAATTCCTTATCTGGTTACAGAAATATCAACGGCTGGTATTTCGGTAAAAGGCGCCGAGACTGTTACCCTATTATCTGCTGTTTGCACAACCTGATATCCGGTGTTATAGGCTGATCCTACCGTACAGTCTGTAATATTGTTTCCTCCAAGAGATGGATCTGGATCTTGTGGAAGAGCAGCAATATAGCGGGTGATCAGATCCGTGCAAATATTGGCACCGGCTTCACTGATATTTTGGGCAGTGCCTGTAATACCAACTGGTAGAGCTCCCTTGTTATCTGCTGCATACTGATGGATGGCGTTTAAAATAGTATTAACATCACTGGCTCTTTTTGTGTCATTCGCCTGGGAGAATTGCCTGGCCGGATTAATGGCGATTAAGGTGATAGCCAAAAGCGTGGCCAGAATTCCGATAACAACCAGGAGTTCGATTAAGGTAAAACCCCGGTTGCGGGCAGAGAATTTTTTCAAAATTAATCACCCCCCTTCGCCCCGATTTAATCGGGGCAAATCCTTCTATTTCCAGGCTACTATGGATTTGAGCTTGTTGTCAAGATGAATTAGCAATTTTATCCGGCTGACTGACGGTAGAGCATAAAAAGCAGAAAGGAAAAAAGCAGGACAAAGACACCCAGAAGGAGGTAAACCCGGTTTAAACCCATGACCTTTTTTTCCGGTTCTTTCGGTTTGTGTGCTTCCTCTGCCAAACCGGCGATCATAGTCTGCTCTTTGAGGTAATCAGTTTTGGCCAATAAAAAACCGACGGACGGTGCATCTAAAGTCGTAAGATTCATGCCGGTTACAGAAGACGGAATGACTGTAAAAACGGTAAAACCGCGATTTTTGAAAGTTTCCATAAATACCTGCAGAAAATCAATATTGGCGGCCGATAGCAAAAACCCTTTTTCCAGTTTGTAAATCTTATGAACATTATTTTCGAAAGGCAGATGATAAAGGAAATCTTCGATGATATTTTTCTGAAGATCCTCTTTCTCTTCGCTGAAATTTTTTTCAAAGGTAATCTGGGGGGATAAAATAAAGATGAGCCTGGCCGGAGGCAGTTTGTGGTAATTGATAAAAAGCTTCAATTGCATTTCCAGCTCTTTACTGTTGACAATTTCCATAAACCTAACCAGTTTGTCCGGGTAATTATAGACGGCTATTTGGTTGTTTACCGAGTTAAAATAAACGAGTTTGTCTCTGTCCAAAAAAACAACGGCTAAATTTTGAAGGCTTTTCATATCAGGGAACATCCTTCCAAGAGATTAGGCTGATTATATTATTATTCAAATTAAGATTTACCTCCACCCTTTTTTTCTTATTGCCGTAGTTGGCTTGGGCTGAAACAGTCTTGTCGGTTAATCCTGTAACGGTGATTTGGCAGTTTCCCTCATTGATATCCAGTGATTCTCCCGAATAGGCAGGATTGCGGATAAGGCGGATAATGGCATTTTCAATACAGGAATCGGCAATGGATTTGGCACTGTCACCTGAAATTAATAAAGTCGATGAGGCAGAACCCAGAATCATTAAAGATACGGCCGCCGTGATAACGGTGACAGCCAAAACCATCAGAAACATTAATATTACCAGAGCGAATCCGCCCGAATTATTTTTTTTCATCTTAAAGATGCGGTTAAAGCGTAATTTGCAGTTCTCGCCTCTCCCGCTTCCAAAATCAGACTTTGCAATTCAAATTCTATTTTGACAGCCGGTTTTCCCGTAATATTGCCGATTCTTCTGACTGTAAAACTGTTTAAAGCCGTACCATAGCCGTTTAATTTTCCGCTGACAATACCATTATTATAGAAAAGATTGGATCCTGAAAGGAAAAAATCGTGTGTCTGGCCTGCCTGTTCGAGAGAAATATCGGATGCGACATCTCCGGGATTAGCCGGAACTTGGATATTATCGGCCTGATATATTTCATTGGTCAGTTTTTTAATAATAAACATGGCGTCCTGGGAGCTTAAAGAGGTGGAAGCCGATTCTTTTTGCAGATCAAGAACTGAGGCGATCAGCTGAGCGACAATAATCAGAAAGGAAAAAAGCAGAAAACCATAGAGAATTGTTTCGATTAAGGTTGAGCCTTTATTGAATTTCATGGTGAATAATTGACGGAAACATCATATAACACCGGACTGAAAGATGAATCCGCTGATGTCAGTTCGGCCTTGTAGCGAAAACACCTGCCGGGATTAACATATGGTAGATTTATAATCAATGGTATGGGACCGGCCGCGCTAAAATAAGTATCAGCCGCTCCGTCTGGTCCGACGTATGAATATTGCGCTTCCGAACAGTTATTATTGACAGCTTCTGAAGAAGCTACCTGGAGAGCGAGACTGGTTTGGGTAGGCCGGTCAAAATTAAAGTCAAAGCGGTTGAAAGCAACGGTTTGGCCGGCATCAAACGGCGCAGATTCAAAAGTTCCCTGTGAGGAATACTCACCGCCGGGTCCGCCGGCAATTATTTTAAGTTCGGAAGTTGAATCACCGGTGATGATATAAGAATAGGCATCCCCGTCCGTTTCCAGAACGGAGAAGACTCCGTTGATACCTGAATCAATATTTAAACCGCCGCATCTGGACAGAGGAGGATTAACCGATTCACTCGAAATATTAATAACCTGATATTCTTCGCCTCCGGTTCCGACCAAGATAGCCCTGTTTCCGGGAACAACGGTAATACCCTGCGGATTCATACCGTTGGCTTCATAAACTGCCACAACCTGCCTTTGCCCGCTTTTATTTTCAATATCAAGAACAAACAACTCAAACTTGTTAGATGATGCTTCCGTAGCCAAATATGCCCGGGTGGCTGAAGAATTGACAAAAATGTCTTTGCCGTCGTCAGCATTCAAATTTGCCCAACCGACGATGTTTAAAGTTTGGCCCCCGTTTGTAACCTCAATAATTTGCATCTGGGTTGTCTCGGATTCCACGGCCACATAAGCATAATTACCCAAAACGATAACCTGTTCACCTTTTCCGGCTAAAGCAACAGAGCCTAATTTCAGTCTGGAGCCTGTTTTTAAGTCTAAATTAAACGTATACAGGGTGTTGCCGGCAGTGGCAAAACCGATATTGCCCGATGTAAAAACACTTTCTCCGTCTGTAATCCCCGGAGCATCAAAAAAACCGACCTCGGCAAATTTTCCGTTAACCTGGTTATTTAAATCCATAATGACAATTTCTTTACTGTTGGTGTCTGTAGCTATGTAAGCATAATTTTCTTCACCAAAGACATCATTGGTTTTATAGCCGTCAAATGTCCCGTTAATCGTGCCCGAAGGCGATGAGGGTGGAGGCGGATTGCTGATATCAACCCGGGCAAAAGACACCCCCGAAGCATTATTGCCGGTACCGGCCACGACCTGACCTTCGATGGCGGACACGGCGTTGGCGACACCGTTTTTGGGTAAATCGACAGCTTCGATAGAAAGATTGGGATCACACCAGCTGGATATACCGCCTGAACCGAGCATAATTTCTCCTCCTAAATCAGCAGAAATAACCGTACCCGTCAGGCTGCCTTTCTCAAAATCAGCCACCGAAGTTTCCGTATGTGATCCGTTATTAAGGAATCTTGTTAAATACCATGTTTGGGAAATATTGCCCGAGTGAGGCAAAGACCAGCTGACGTCAACCGTTATTTTTTTCGTCGAAGGATCGCTAGTGCCGCTTGCAGATAATACGCCTGCGCTATCCCTGAGAGCGTCTTCAATGGTAAGTGCCCTGGTAAAGCCGTTGATTGTTTCGGGACCGCTGTTTAAAACAAAGCTGTTAGCGGAGACGGCCGGATGATAGCTGCCGTTTACTTCGATTTCATGCCAATTGCGCTCCCTTATCATTCTGACTGCTTCTTCCGCTTCCCGAGTCAGGGAAAAAGCATTTAACCTTTGGGCGAGCATGCTTCGGCCGTCTCTTCCGGCTATAATCCCGGAAAAAAGGGCGGGAAAGAGAATAGCCATTAAAGTCACAGCTACTAAAAGTTCAATAATCGACTGGCCTTGGGTTTTCAGCATCTTAATTTACGGATATAACCGCCCCCCAGGCATTCAATGTCAGAGTTTGTCTGTCATTGGTAATGCTGTTTGATAAAGAAAGCGTATTTTGTCCGGAATCATAAGCGGTCACTTCACCTGTCAGGGCAGAAAAAACTACGGACTGTTGGGGCAGATTTACATTATCGAACGTCAAATTATCATTTAAATTAACCGTAATGTTTGAAGGTGATGCGTCAGAATAAGACGTCCCTGAAAAAAGGGTATAAGAATTCGGGGAAAAATAAATTCCATATGCGGAAGATATACCTTCGCTTGTTTGCCCTGCCAATGCTTTTAGCTGCTGATTTTTGATATCCGAAACCAGTGTCGTCATTTGGGTTGTCAGAGATGAATGTTCCGGGGTTTGGGAAATATTGACGGACAAAATTGCATATAAAACCAGGAGAATTGCCATGACGATAACCAGCTCTATGAGGGTAAATCCTTTTTGATGCGGGAAAGGTTTTTTTTTCATTAAAATTATCTGACGCCTACCTGGCCGATAAGACCGTAAATAGGAGCAATAATGGCCATCATCATACCTCCGACCAGAACGCCGACAACCAAAAGCATGACAGGTTCGAGAAGTGCGGTGAACATTCTCAATGAATTGGAGACCTGGTAGTCCATATATTCGGAGATATCCTGCATGGATTTTTCCAAAGCTCCGCTTTTTTCACCAACCTCCATCAGTTTAACCATGATTGAAGGAATAACCCCTTTTGATTCTTTAAAACCTTCCGATAATTTTTGTCCGGAAGCCACCATTTCTGCCGAATTACTGATGACTTTGTAAGTATCCCGGCTGATGACCACATCCTTTGACAGATCAAGAGCGTTAATGATCGGTACACCGGCATGAAGAAGCAGGGAAAAACTTCTGGAAAATCTGGTCAGGTCGATTTCCCTGACCAGATTGGAGATGATGGGAAGATGATAGAGAGGAGAGAGGATTGTTTGGCGGTGTTTTTTGAAAAGATAAATGACGATAACAGCCAGCCCCGTCAAAACAGCTAACAGTGCCAAGGTATTATTAACTACCAAATCAGAGAGTCTAATCAATATTTTGGTCGGCAAAGGCAAATCCATGCGTAATCTTAAAAAAACGGAAGAGATTTTGGGCACGACGACAACCAGCATCAAAAGAAGCACTCCGGCAAAAACCAGGCCGATTAAAAAAGGATAAATCATGGCAGATTTCACTTTATCTGAAAATTCCATCTCTTTCTGGATATTTTTTTTCAGATCATGAAGAGTAGTTTCCAGCGTTCCGGCTTCCTCAGAAGCTTTAAGCAAATTAACGGTCACTTTGTCAAAAACCAGCGGAAACCTGGTAAATGACTGGTAAAGATGGTTTCCCTGGATGATGTCTTCCCTGACAATTTCCAGAAATTTTTTATGCTTGCCACGGGCATCCTCCAAAAGAGCGTCAATTGCTTCCAGAATGGATATGCCGGCAGTGAGCATGGTAGACAGATTTTGGATAAAGGAAATCTTCTCACCGTTTGACAAGCTGATAGAAGATGATTTCATACGGATTCCACTTTGGTTGCCCTAAGCACTTCTTCGATGGTGGTAATGCCCTGGGCGGCTTTATTAAGACCGTCTGCCAGCATGGTTTTCATGCCTTCTTTGATGGCTAGCCTGTTGATTTGATCAGCATCACAGCGTGTAGTTATCAATTTGCGGATTTCCGGTGAAATTTCCAAAGCTTCAAAAACACCGATTCTTCCTTCATAGCCGGTGTTATGGCAGATTTTGCAGCCGCGGCCTTTGTAAACCATCAGACTGTTTTGGTTGGGGAAAATTTGCAGAAGCATGTCCGACGGTATCTGCATTGCCAGTTCATTCATTGTCAAAGTAACTGGCATCCGGCACATGTCGCAAATTTTTCTGACCAGTCTTTGGGCGATGATGAGATTGACGGTGGAGGCTACCAGGAAAGGCTCAACGTTCATATCGATCAGTCTGGGGATGGAAGTCGCTGCATCATTGGTATGCAATGTCGAAAAAACTAAATGTCCGGTGAGAGCGGCATTAACGGCAATACCGGCTGTTTCATTATCACGGATTTCACCGACAAAAATAACATTGGGATCCTGTCTTAATATGGATCGAAGACCATTGGCAAAGGTTAGATTAGTTTTGGTATTAACCTGTATCTGATTGGCTCCGGGAATACGGTATTCAATAGGATCTTCAATTGTCGTAATATTTCTTTCCCTGACATTGATTTGTTTAAGAAGAGTGTAAATAATGGTTGTTTTGCCTGATCCGGTAGGGCCAGTTGACAGGATCATGCCGTATGATTTGCCCAGCGCTTTGTTGATTTTTTTAAGTTCTGAAGTCTCAACACCGAGATTGGTCAGGCTGAATTGTTTTTTCTTTGATGAAAGGAGTCTTAAGACTGCTTTCTCTCCGTCGGCAACAGGGATCACCGAAACCCTGATATCCAAAACTTCATAAGGGGTGGTCAACCTCATTTTGCCGTCCTGGGCGCTCAAATGTTCATCAGTTCTCAATTTGCTCAAAACTTTGATACGGGCAATTATCCGGCCGTGTAAATTCTTCGGCAATCTCAAAGCATCATGCAGCAGGCCGTCAATGCGGAATCTGACCAGCGAGTCTTTCTCTTCCGGCTCGATATGGATATCGGAGGCTTTATCCTCATAAGCATAATCAACTATGAGATCAAAGATTTTGGAGATAGGCGCTTCATCCACAATCAGGGCCTTGGTTTGGTCGATTTCCTTATTGATAAGATTCTCACAGGCAGTCTGCAAATCCTTACGGAACAGTCTCAAGGCATTTTGTATATCTTTTTCGGTAGCGTAATAAGGAATTACTTTCGAGCCTGTTTTTTTGGAGATCATCTCGATGGTTTTTTCATCCTCCGGATCATTCATGGCTACTTTTAGACCTTCGGCATCCTTGGCAAAGGCGATAGTTTTGAGTTTCCGCGCGACTTTTTCCGGAGTTACCTGAAACAATTCTTCAGGGATTGCTGTACGGGACAAAATAACAAAAGGAAAACCTAAGAATTGGGCAATCATCTGGCCGATATTCTCATCTGTCACGATATTTTTATCGAGAATGGCATCATAAAAACTGACATTGGAGCTTTTGGCCATAACAGCGATATCGTCGAGCTCGCTTTCCTTGGCCAGGGCGTTTTGAATTAAGAGAGTTTTGATTTGTGTATCGGGCAATAACATAAGGCAATCAAGGAGATGTTCATCTCCCTACATTTATAATAGAACAATTCGGGCAAGGTACGCTATACTGGTTATGTATTATGGAAACACATTTTTTTATTCTGGGACGGTATCCTTCCCTTTCTCTGGCTGAAATAATAGCTGTTTTAGATCTGAAAAAGCTGCCGTATTCCCTTGATTTTCGATCTGTGGAGGCAGCCGTTTTTTCAGTAGGCTCGGAATTTAATTTAAAAGAGTTTTGTGCTGATTTAGGCGGTACTGTCAAATCGGGCAGGCTAATCGATAAGGTTTTATATAGCGATCCTGAAGACAGATTCCAAAATTTATTTTCCTCCACTTTTTTGAAAGACTCGGGCTTTATTGCCGGCAAAGGGAAAATTAAGTTTGCCATCAGTCTCTATGATTTAAATTCCGATCCCCTGTTATTGAAAAGACTGGAAAAAAGACTGACCGGTTTTCATGCCACCTTAAAAGATAATTTACAGGCACAAAATCTCAAAGTAGGCTTTATCAAGATCAAACACCGTTTCACCTCCAGTGTTTCTTTGGTAAAGAACGGCGTTCTAAAAAACGGTTTTGAGATGAGTTTACTCGCCGGAAAGGAACAAATCATAGCCGGCCGGACATTATGGGTCCAGGATTACGAGAGTTTTACCCGCCGTGATTTTTTCAAACCTGCCAAAGATAAACGGTCAGGCATAATGCCGGTAAAACTGGCCAGGATGATGCTGAATTTAGCCGGAAAAGAGCGGAACTCGACCATAATGGATCCTTTTTCCGGTTCCGGAACTATTATTTTGGAAGCTTATGAGATGGGTTTTTTCAAAATTTTGGGAAGTGATATCAGTATCAAGGCCGTCAGCGATACCAAGCAAAATTTAGCCTGGTTGACCGGCTCAAAAATAGAAAATAAAGTCGGACTTTTAGTAACTGATGTGGTACAACTCTCAACAAAAATTCCCCCGCAGTCGGTAGATGCCGTGGTGACAGAACCTTTTTTAGGCAAGCCTCTGCACAAAGTGCCCGATGTTTTTACGGTCAGGCAGATTTTTGCCGATCTTAAGCCGCTTTATATTGCCGCGTTTAAAAATTTTAATGCGGTTTTAAAAAAAGACGGAAGGATAGTTTTCATATTCCCGGCTTTTCAGGTTAAAGGCAGCCTGATGTTGTTTGATATTGAACCTTTTTCAAATAACTTCAGATTGCTCTCCTCCCGCAGCACTTTTCTATACCGGAGCAAAGATCAGTTTTTAATCCGGGAAATAGCTGTCTTTGCCAGGAAATAATATAATGGCTTTACATTTAGCTATTTTGAATTTATACTTTTGACTCCAATGCTGCTTAACAAATTGAGGGAGGATATGACCGCTGCCCTGAAAAAGGGTGACAAAACTACTCTTTCGGTATTGCGCTATGTTTTATCCGAATTAAATTATTCGGCAATTGATAAAAGGGGGGAACTGACTGATGAAGAGATAATTAAGCTTTTATACAAAGAAATTAAAAAAAGGCAAGAAGCCATTCTTTTATACCGCCAAGGCAAAAGGGAAGAACTGGCTGAAAAAGAATCAAAGGAAATTGATATCATTAAGCAATATTTACCCGCCCAAATTCCTGACAGGGAGATTATTATAGTTATAGATGAAGTTTTAGAGTCCCTGAACCAAGCAGGTTCGGGGCAGGCAGGCGAAAACCACCCGGGCAAGATCATCGGCGCTGTTTTAGCTAAACTGAAAGGTAATGCTGACGGATCACGGGTTGCCGTTCTCGTCAAAGAAAGGATTAAATAAAAATGAAAAAGAGAAAAAGCAGCCAATATCAGGATATCCTGAAAAAATTGTTAACCCCGAAAAATTATGTGATCGCGGCAATTATATTGCTGGTAGTTGTCTTTTGGCTTTTGAGAAATTATCTGATTGTGGCCAACGTCAACGGGCAACCCGTCTCCAGATTTGAACTTAGCGGACGGCTCTACAATCAATTCGGCAACCAGATTCTTGAATCTTTGATCAATGAAAGACTGATCACCGGCGCGGCCAGACAAAAGGGTATTTTTATAACTGCCGAAGAATTGAATGCCAGGCAAAAAGAGATTGAAGACGGAATCAAAGATCAGATGCCATTGTCAGAAGCGCTGAAACTGCAGGGAATGACGCTGCCTCAATTCCGCAGGCAACTGGAAATACAGCTTTCAATTGAAAAGATGTTTGCCAAGGAATCGACAGTCTCAGCCCAAGAAATCGAAAAATATATTACCGACAACGGCAAACTTTTCTCGGAAGCGACCGATGCGGCTAAAATGGAGAAGGATGCCGAAGATATATTGCATCAGCAGAAACTGAATGAACGGTACCAGAAATGGTTTGAAGAAATTCAAAAGGATGCCAAAATTACCAAAAATCTTTAATGGATAAAGATATTCCCAATTTAAAAAACTTTTTTCTTTATCTTTTTGGTATAGGCACGGCAGCCCTGGTTTTGATTATGTTTTTTTCACGGCAACCGCAATCAACGGCCGATACTCCCGAATCCTCGCCTTCGGCCCAAAGTACGGGAAAATATTCTTCCGCTCCTAAAAACAGCCTGAAAGCCAAAGCCAAATATCAGGCTATCCTTTCAACAGAGGCCGGCGAAATAAGCGTAGATTTGTTTGCAGAAGAAACTCCGGTCGCTGTCAATAATTTCGTTTTTCTCTCACGTGAAGGGTTTTATGACGGAACCGTCTTCCACAGGGTGATCAAAGACTTCATGATCCAGGGAGGCGATCCCAATGGCGACGGATCCGGGGGACCGGGATATACATTTGCCGATGAATCGATAAAGGGAGATTATAAAAGAGGCATAGTCGCCATGGCCAACCGCGGACCGGACAGCAACGGCAGCCAGTTTTTCATCATGCACAAAGATAAACCAGATTTATCAAAACTTTACGTCATTTTCGGTCAGGTCACTTCAGGCATGGAAACAGTCGATAAAATCGCTACCGCCGAAACCATCGAAAGCGGCGCAGAAAAATCCACACCGCTTAAACCCGTCAAAATCACCAAAGTCACTATCAAAGAATCCTGACTTACCCCGTTTCCCGCTAATAGTTATTACCGATGAATGCTTGTCTTCTTGACAATGATTACAGAATCATATATGATTTCTGTAATATGATTCAGCAGTTAATCAGCGATGAAAAGTTTACCAATATTCAAAAAGCGCAAGCCGGTTTGACCAAACTTTTTACCAAAGCCGAACAAACAAAAACCTTCTATCGTGTTCTGAAAAACGATAAGCCTCTCGGTGTTCTTATTCCTGAAAATTTATGGAAAGATTTTGTTGAAGATTGGGAAGCCCTCTCATCTCCTGCTTATCTTGCCGGAATTAAAAAAGCCCGCAGTCAAAAAAAGCGATACACTCTTTCCCAAGTCAAAAAAGAGTTAAATCTCTGATATGTACAAATATGAATTTACTCCTCAGGCTTTGAAACAACTCAAAAAACTCCCGCCGGAAACGCAAGTCAAAATAATAAAAAAACTCGAATATTTTATTTCAACGGATTATCCTCTGGTTTTTGCCGGCCACCTCACTAACTTTAGTCTGGGACAATACCGTTTCCGTATCGGGGATTACCGGGTAATTTTTGATGTTGAGGATTCCACCATGGTAATTCTCGCTGTCGGTGACCGCAAAAATATCTACAGATAATGACATTAACAGTTAATAATTTTAAAAAGATCACCGGCTCCCTAGTCTCCTCCGAATTCCCAGACTTGGAAGTAATCCTGGTAGTCAGGAAATAAACAAAAACAGACTTAATTCATACCCATTCTTCTTGCGGGGACTGGTAGAAATCAGCGGGTGTTATGCTAATATTAACTCAAATTAACAATACAGTTATATTTTCGGCCAGGGGGAAATGATAAGGGGCTGTTCCTCTTTCAAAGATAACTGCTTATTTAATTCTTCCGTTATAAACGGCATATAGGGATGAAGCAGTTTCAACGATGTGATAAATACGCAAGTTAAAACCGCCAGGGCTTTTTGGTCATAATTTTTCAGTCTTTGTTTGACCGCTTCGATATATTTATCTGCCAGGTTGTGCCAGATAAATTCATAGAGAGCGTCGGCTCCTTTATCAAAACGGAATTCTTCAATGCTTTTGGTAACATCATCCGTCAGCGTTTTTAATTCTTCCAGAATATTTTTATCTTCAGTTTGAGTTGTTTTTTCAATTGATAACTTGGCAATATTTATTTTCTCGGATTGGAAACTGTCCTGATTCATCTTGATGAATCTGCCGATGTTCCAAAGCTTATTGGAAAAATTGCGCATGCCCCGGATCTTGTCTTCGGACATCGGCACGTCGTTGCCGAAAGCGGTGCCATAAATTAAGGCCATCCGCAGAGCATCAGCCCCGTACATGTCGGCCATGGTCAGGGGATTGATAACGTTTCCCTTGCTTTTGCTCATTTTCTGCCCCTTTGCGTCCCTCACCAGTCCATGCAGGCAAACGGTTTTGAATGGAACCTTACCTGTAATATAAAGACCGAGCATAATCATCCGGCAGACCCACCAGGGTAAAATATCATAGCCGGTTTCCAAAACCTGCGTCGGATAAAAAAATTCATAGTCTTTTTCATTTTTTACTTTCAGAGTGGCGAATGGCCACTGACCTGAGGAAAACCAGGTATCGAAAGTGTCCGGATCCTGCTCCAAATTTTTGCCACGACAATGGGGACAATTTTCCGCAGCTGTGCCGTCGGTGACGATCCATTCTTCATTTTTACAGTCAAGGCATTTCCAGGCCGGGATCCTGATGCCCCAAACAATTTGCCGGCTGATATTCCAATCCCGGAAATTGGTCAGCCACTGCAGGGCAATTTTTTCAAATCTTTTCGGCGAGAATTTAATTTTTTTGCTTTTGATTATCTTTACGGCATTGTCAGCCAAAGGTCTGATTTTGATGTACCACTGCGGCAGAGGTAAAGGTTCGATGATGTGGCCGCATTTATAACAGGTGCCGATGGAATGCACGTATTTTTCGTTTATACGGTCGATCAACCCCCTGGCTTTCAGATCTTCCACTACTTTTTGCCTGGCGGGGGCAACCTTCAGTCCTTTGTAGGGTCCGGCTACTTTAGTCAGTCTGCCGTCAAATCCGATAACCTGCTTCATGGGAAGTTTATGCCTTTGGCCCATTTCAAAATCCGCCATATCATGGGCCGGGGTGACTTTAACCATTCCCGTACCGAATTTAGGATCAACCGCCTGATCGGCAATGACCATAAGTTTGAATTTTCCGATTAATCCCTCGACTTCAATTTCTTTGCCTATCCATTTCTGATATCTTTTATCCTCAGGATGTACAGCCACAGCAGTATCCCCGAATTTGGTTTCAGGCCGGGTGGTCGCCAATACAAAAGGACCGTATTTAAGATAGTAGAGAGGATCATTTCTTTCTATGTAATGCACTTCCAGATCGGAGAAACCGGTACCGTCCCTGGTGCAGTAATTAACCAGGCGGTTGCTCCTGTATAAAAACCCGTCGTCAAAAAGTTTTTTAAAGGTTCGGTGGACGATTTTAATAATTTCGGGATCAAGGGTAAAGACCTGGCGGGACCAGTCAAGGGAAAAACCTAAACGGCGCAGCTGGTTTTCCATATTGCCGCGGTTTTCGTAGACAAAATCCCAAATCATTTTATAGAGGGTGTCGCGGTCATAATCAAAGCGGCTTTTGCCCGACTTTTGCAGTTTTTTCTCGAAAACGAATTGGGTTTCAAAACCGGCATGATCGGCCCCGGGAAGCCAAAGGCTGGCATCACCCTTCATGCGGTGGTAGCGGATTAAGATATCTTCTACCGTATACATGACATGCCCGAGATGTAAGTCCGCGTTGGCATTGGGCGGGGGTAGGATTATCGAAAACTGCTTTTTACCATGATCAACATTCGGAGTAAAAAAACTGTTTTTTTCCCAAAAAGAGTACCACTTTTCTTCAACCGACTCATGTTGATAACGTTTGTCCATATGTAATGGGGTAATTATAGAGGCTGGGGGGATTCCGATCAAATAGCCGTTGTTTCCGCATCCAGTCCCGGTTGGGCTTCAACTTTTTGCCAGCTGACCTGTTTGTCTCTGAAAAAAGCATAAGAGGCTATATAAGCGGCATTGTCAGTGCAGAGGGAGGGGGGAGGTATATGTAATTCAATTTTGTCCCGATATAATCTGGATTGAATTTTGAATTTAAATTTTTCAGTGAGCCTTTTATTTGCCGCTACACCTCCGCCGATTATAATGCTTTTCACCTGATGCCTCTCGGCAGCATCCAATGTCTTCTTTATTAATACATCAGTAATTGCTTCTTCTATTTCGAAAGCAAGTTCTGTTTTCCGTTTTGCCATCATCCCTTCTTTTTCCGCTTTTTGGACTTCCCTTAAAACAGCAGTTTTGAGTCCTGAAAAAGAAAAATTGAGATTACTGTTGCCTATCATCGGCCGCGGCAGTCTGATTTTGCCTTTTATATTTTCCTGCCTGCTGGCAGGCAGGGACCTTTTGACTTTTGCTGCCTCGGCAGCTATCGCCGGACCTCCCGGAAATCCCAGTTTTAAAAGCCGGGCGGTTTTATCAAAGGCTTCCCCGGCCGCATCATCCAAAGTCCCACCCAGCCAGCTGATTTCCTGATGGTTTTTCAGAAGATAAAGTTCCGTATGCCCTCCGGAGACAACCAATCCTAGGCAAGGAAAGGCAGGAGGTTTGTCTTCAGTCAGGAAATTCGCGTAAAGATGAGCTAAAACATGATTGACAGGTATGAGGGGTATATTGGAGACAAGACTCAAAGTTTTAGCCGCTTCAACCCCAACCAGAAGTGATCCGATAAGTCCGGGTCCTACAGTCACGGCAATGGCATCTATTTTTTCCAAATTTGTATCTGCAAATCTCAATGCTTCATCAATGACCGGTACGATGCATTTGACCTGCTCGCGGGCAGCCTTTTCCGGAATGATGCCGCCGTATTTTTCATGCAGGGAGGCAGACGAGGAAACTATATTGGACAGAATTTCCCGACCATCACAGATGACGGCAGCCGCCGTTTCATCACAGGAAGTCTCAATACCAAGTATTAACATAAGACTGCTTGCCCCGAAGAATCGCCCCTCGAGAGCGCTCCCGATAGCTATCGGGACGGCTCGAGGTAAGAGTTCTTTGGGGTTTCATCACAGGAAGATTCAATGGCTAAAATAGTCACAGATGCTCTTCTTTCAGAATTTCCGCTATTTTTGAGGAGGACAGTGATTTATGAAAAGGCAATACTATAAGTTTTCCGCCGTTTTTTTCCGCCTGATTTTTTTTGAGTGCAATTAATGGATCGTTATCGGTAACAGCAATTACATCCGGTTGAAGTTTTTTAATCAAATCATCATAGTCGGCATTATTCTTTAAGACCGGCAGTTTGATAATGTAAGCCACCGAAATGAGAGAAGACAGCATTTCCGCCCTTTCCTTTTGAGAAAAAACAGGACGTTCGTTTCCTTTAAGAAGGCTTACTTTTTCATCCGGTTCCAGAAAAATAAAGAGTTTGCCTCCCAACTTTTCCGCCTCCCGGATAAATTTAATATGCCCGATATGCAGAATATCAAAACAGCCGCCGATCAGGGTTATATTTTTACCCCGAAGATGTAAAACCTTGGCAATCCTGACAGCTTGATTTATCGTAACAATTTTTTTCATAAATAATTAAATGAATATTTAGGACTAAATTCCGGAAAAAAGAAGTTGTAATAAAGTTTCAACATTCCGAGTATTATACCTTCCCGTGGAAATTCAGGTGGTTTTTTATTTTCCATAAAAGATTTCGCCAATTTATAATGACTGCTTAAATTATTGGGATTTTCTTTTCGTAAAATCCAAATATATTTCCAGGGAACGGGGGCTGCTTTTGGGTCTAAAAGTTTTATTTTAGCAACTTCCCTTAAAATTCTGCTTTGGGGAGATGTTTCATCAACAAAAGGAGGCAGACCGGAGAATTGCGACTGGAGTTTGGAGATAATTTCCTGATTATTGACAGATTGCTGGTAGTATTTTCTAAGCGGTATAAAAGGATCAGTCCCGGATCTTTTTAACATTGCCACAACTTCAGGATCTTCCAGTGTTTTGGCAAAATAACGGAATCTGAATTGTAAAATTCTTTCCAGTAAATCCGGATTTAAATAATCATCCGCTTTCATTACTAAATGTCTGAAAGGAACTTCACGACCGTACATTTGTCTCCAAATTTTGCCGGCTGCCTGGGCATAATGCCAAATATGCAGTATGTCTTTTTGAAATTTTCTCCATTCAAAATAAGTGTAACAACGTGACAGACAGGACGGGCATAATTCATGAATCAGTTTGACGCGCTCTTGCATTCTTGAAGCTTTATCTTGGGGAAATAATTCTGCTATTGTGCCTCGAACTTCCGAGCAAACTCCGCTGCGGACACCATTATCCGTCACATCGATAAATTCAAAATGTTCCTCATCTGGGTTACATCTCCAACCGGTTTCAGAGAGAACTCCCTCGAAGATAGCTTGGAAGACGGTTTTGGTTCTGGGTTGATCCCCAGCCATGGCATTTAACAAATGGTAGATTTCCAAAATCTCAATTTCTTCCTGAGTCGGCTTTAATTCCTGGTTGCTCCCGTAAAATACTGCTTGAGCTGAATCGCTTCGAATCCCTGCCGGACTGATGTCGTTGGTAATATAACGGTTGGATACTTCTCTTTGCCAAATAAAAATATCCGGGTCAGCTTTGAAACCTCTGAAGACACGAGTGAGATTTGTGGGGATTTTAGCAATTCTTTCGCAATACTTGATAGCTTTAACAAGACTCTCAAAATAATCCCGATTCTGATCAAGAGTTGTGCCCGGTTTGGTATGCCAAGAAACATTAAATAGGCTCAAACCTGCTGATTTAAGTTGGGTAACTATTTCTTCAAGTCTGTCCTGTTTGCCTTTTTTTTGCCGCAATAGATCAAAATTACTGGTAATATGGGGAATCATTCCTAAACTTGATATCATCGCTGTGGGAATCAGGGCATCCCTCTCCCACATTTTCATTTTTTCAGCGGTTATTATCGGTTTTCCGATTTTTTGCCTGTAGTCGAATATGCTCTTTATTACCTCGGGTTTAATTCCGAAATTTTCAATCAGTACAGACCGATTTGGCCAGTCTGTTTTCGTTACGATATCCTGCAACATTTCGCCGCCGAGCAAAGTTATGGAAACAGCGCCTTCTTCCGCCTTTTGTTCGAAAGCCCGATAGTCGCTCTCTAAGGTAGCAAAATCCTGATCAGGTTCATATTTTCGGCCGAAAATTTCCCCCAAGCCGCATTCCGCACATCCGGGGGTAGGTTTGCTGGGATAAAGAGGGTATCTGTTACAGGATTGTTCCTTGGCATATATAACTATTTTCCGGTCGGACATGATGACATCAACAGCTTCCAATAGATTATTCATATATTTGCGACGAACGAAATTAGACTTTTGTTCCTCTCATAAAGACTGCCTGCCAGGGCCGGAAGGAAGAGAAAAAGATTTTATCAATCAGAGTTTCGCCGTTTCGCACGACTTTGTAAGTAAAACTGGTTTTAGCACCTGCGGCTTTCCAGTCGACCTGTTTAACTGCACCGATATTTAAGGTGGGATCATCGATATAAAGGTCTTCCGGAGGCGGGGCTTGGGATAAAATGACAGGCTTGCCGACTTCGGAGACCCGTCCGTCAGAAGTGCCGTAAAGTTCAAAAGTCAATGAATAATTTGTTTTATCGGTGGTTGCCTGGATCAGGAGGTATTTGCCGGTATCGTTTTTAAATTTTAAATCGACACTGGGTGCAAAAACGGTGGCATCCAAACCCGGGCCTGAATCCTGCTCATAATAGCTGACTCTGTAAGCGTGGGCATGCCGTTCTTCGATCGGCAGACCGGCGTTTAAGGCCGCCCGGAAGAGGGTGGTTGAAACCTGGCAAACTCCCCCGCCGTCACCAAGAACGGTGCGGCCGTCTTTAATAATGTAGGCCGATTGGAAACCGGTGGCCGCTGAGACATCACCCAGAGCATCATTGAAGGAAAAAATTTCATCCGGAGCAATTAAATGGCCGCTGATCCGGGAAGCTGCCAGTTCGACATTATGAACACGGCCCGGAATGGAATGAGCGAATTTGGAAGTACCGACACCGACCAGTTCCTTAACGCCGAAGTCATTGGAATTTTCAGTGGTGATTTCCGGATTAATATTTTCAACTGTGAGATCCAACCGGTAAAGGAGAGGTTTTGATTTTCCCTGGCCCAAATCTTCAAAATAGGCCATTATCATTTTCCTGGTTTTATCTCTGTTTAACGCCCGTCCTGTCTTTGAGGGTTTAAAAAGGGTAACCACGCCTTTCGCGAATTTAAAGGTGGCATCTTGGGCCGGAAGGTCAACCAGGGAGGCAAAATAGTCCAAATTTTCCTCCAAAACTTCGCTGTTGAATCTGAATACGACATCAAGGTCAGTGCCGTAAGTGGCTGCCTGCCATTTCTGATACAGATCAGAGAGGAAATTTCCCGAACGGCCTAAAGTATAAGCCTGTTCTGCCGCAAATTTGCCGTCATATGAAACCTCCAGCTCGTTTGCTGAGATGGTGGCGGTTTTATCTTCATAGAAAAGTACCACGGCCGCATCCTTAAAGATCAGGTTTTTATCGGCAAAAAAATCCTTGACCTGTTGTTTTGTTTTACCGCCAAATGACTGTTTATCAACGGTAATCCCCGGATAAATTTTATCCTTATAAATTCTTTCAAATTCCCTAATGGCGCTTCCCAGGAAAACCAAAATCAGCAATGACAGCACAAACGGAGCAATAAGGACGGTTTTTAAAATGACTTTTTTACTGATTAAGCGGTGAAGATGTCCGAAATTCAATTTATTCTCCGCCGTGACATCACGCCCCTTTTTAGCCTTGACCATAGTTAAATATTGCGGTTATGATAGCATAAGAATGGCAGATTCAGCAAAAGACAAAAGCGGGGAGATTTTTTCGGGGGGAGGCAAACAATCAGCTTACCAGGAGGCCATGCAGGCACCTGAGGAAGAACTTCAGTCCGCCGAACAGCCGTACCAGCAATCAGAGCAAATCAATCCTGAGGCAGTTCAACCGCCAAGTGATGTTTCCGGTTCTGAAGAGGGCCTTCCGCCTCCGCCATTTGTCGAAGACAAGCGCAAAAAATTGCTTTTTTTGGCCATATTTATCATCCTGATTCTATTAGTGGTGCTTTTAGTAGGTAGTTTAATCAGGGGGAAAGCCAAGAAACCGACAGAAGTAAAAAAAGTCACTCTGACTTATTGGGGATTATGGGAAGAACCCGAAGTTGTAAGACCGGTGATAGATGAATATACCGCTAAAAATCAGCATCTGACGATCAATTATGTCAGGCAGGATCCGGAGCAGTACCGTGAAAGGCTAACTGCAGCCATTGACCGCGGGGAGGGACCGGATATTTTCCGCTTTCATAATACCTGGCTGCCGATGCTGACTAAACAGGCGCTTGCGGTCCCCAAAGAAATTTATGCCGACAGTGATTACGAAAAAATTTTCTATCCGGTTGTTTTGAAAGATTTGAAAATCGGCAATAACTATTACGGGATCCCTCTGGAAATTGACGGTTTAGTCCTTTTTTATAACGCGGATATTCTGGAAGGCAGCAATGTGGCCGTACCCAAAACCTGGATCGATATGCAGAATGCTTTGCCCAAATTGACCGTCAAGCAGGATCAACAGATTGTCACTGCGGCCGCAGCTTTAGGAACAGCGGAAAATATAGAACATTTCAGCGATATTTTGGCGGTCATGATGCTTCAGAACGGCACTAATCCGGCCAAATCTCTTTTTACCTGCGCTGATACCGCTACGACCAGCTGCGCTGTGGATACTCTGTCTTTTTACCGCAAATTCGCCCAGGAACCCAATAATACCTGGGATCAGACATTGGAAAATTCCATCAATGCTTTTGCCGGAGGGAGAGTAGCCATGATACTCGCTCCCAGCTGGCAGGCAATAGTTATAAATACCATCAATCCTGATCTGAATTTTAAAACCGCAGCTATTCCCCAATTGCCTTGCGACAGGGATCCCTGCAGGGGAGTGAATTGGGCCAGTTATTGGGTAGAAGGTGTATCCGCCAAATCGGCTAATCAGGCAGAAGCCTGGAACTTCCTGAAGTTCCTTTCCCAACCCGAAACAATGCGCAAATTGTATGCGGAAGAGGTCAAAATCAGGAAATTATTCGGCGAACCTTATTCCAGGGTGGAAATGGGCAAAGAACTTTCCGACAATCCTTATATTGCTCCGGTCATTGCCAGCGCTCCTACCATGCAGTCTTTTTACCTGGCATCCCGGACGAATGACGGCGAAACCGGCATAAATACAAGCCTGATTAACTACCTTAAAAATGCCGTTAATTCACTGGAAGAGGGCGGCTCCAGCGAAACTGCCCTAAAAACTGCCCAAGCCGGATTTGAACAGGTATTTGTCAGATTCGGATTGGCGAAGCCCACAGCCGCAAAATAAATTCTATTATGCCTCTATCATTAGCGGATGCTATTTTAAGAACTGTTTGTTATGCCGATATTTTTGATTATCCCTTAACACTTCCCGAAATCAGGAAATATCTGATCGGAGCAAAGTATTCTCAGGGGAAAGAAAGGGAGTTAAAGAAGAAGGCGGACAGTATACCGCAAATCTCCCGAAAGTCGGATTTTTATTTTTTAAAGGGCAAAGATGTAATAGTAAATTACCGCAAAAGAAGAGAGTATTTTTCCTCTCAAAAAATGATTAAATTAAAAAAAATATTAAAGTTTCTTTCCTTCTTTCCCTTTGTTTTAATGATCGCGCTCACCGGAACACTGGCCATGAACAATGCTGACAGGGATGACGACATTGATCTTTTGCTGGTTATTGACAACCGCTTCATCTGGACGACCCGCTTTTTCATCGTCAGCATCTTAAAAGTTTTAGGTTTATACAGAAATCCCAAAGATAAAAAAGCCAGCAATAAAATCTGCTTGAATATGTATCTCGATGAAAATCACCTGGAATTACCCGTAGCGGAAAGAGATCTTTACAGCGCCCATGAAGTCATCCAGCTTAAACCTGTCTATGACAAGGACGGTTATTATCAAAGATTCCGGTCGGCCAACAGCTGGATCGCCCAGTTTCTGCCGAATAGTGAAGTCTACCACACCAGGCATGTGATGAATCACACACCAGGTATGAACGCAAAGGGTAATTTAATGGAATCATTTTTCCGGAAAATCCAGCTTTGGAAAATCAAAAAAAACCAAACAAAGGAAATTATACGTCAAGGGTATCTCCGTTTTCATCCTCATGACAATAGGGGAGATATTCTTAAACAGTTTGAAGTAAAATTAAAAAACTATAAGGGGTAATGGGATTAATTTTTTACATTAATCGGCTTACCCCCAAGACATGCCTTTACATTTTTCAGTAATTCTTCACCCAGCCGTACGGCAGCTTCTTTAGTATTGAATGCAATATGGGGAGTGGCAATAACATTCGGCAGATTAACAAGTTCTAGAATATCGCTTGACGGATCAGTATCAACAGGCTCATTCTCAAAGACATCAATGGCCGCTCCGGCAATTTTATTTTCTTTTAAAAATCGAATGAGTATTTTTTGATCAATGATTCCTCCCCGGGCGCAATTGACAATATAAGCTGTCTCTTTCATAAGATTCAGTCTTCGTTCGTCAATCAGGTGGTGTGTTTTTTCAGCGTGAGGAAGACTTAAACTAAGATAATCTGACCATGCAATCAGCCGATCAAGATCAGTTGTTGATGTTTTTGAATTAGCAAAAAGTACAGTCATTCTCATTGCTTTTGCCAATCTCTCAACTTTCTTTCCGATTTGCCCGTAACCTACAAGTCCCAACTTTTTACCTGACAATTCTGTTCCGGTAAACATATAAGGTGTCTCTTTCCACCGGCCTTTTCTTATTAAAGTTTGTGCTTCAACTATATTTCTGGAAATTGCCAGCATAAGGGCGATAATATGTTCCGCCACCGCCTGAGCATTATGGGTGGGACAGTTAATTACTTTTATTC